>JAZRVD010000173.1:0-4684 GCA_045598945.1 Bacteroidales bacterium
CCAGAGATGGAGTTTGCCCATGGCTATTGCGATTTCTTCCTCTTGCCCGACATCATGCGCTACCCCGACGTGGCGCATAGCTATGTCATAGAATTGAAATATCATGCACAAGGCACATATTCTGCCAATGCCGACGCCAAACGCGAGGAGGCAAAAGCTCAATTAGAGAAATACGCTTCCGACGACCGTCTCCGTGTCATGCTGTATGGCACCAAGCTACATTCTATCATCATGCAGTTTGAAGCATACCAGCTGATGGAAATAGTAGAAATATAAATATACAAAGTCTCATGAATGATTCAATAACTGGCTATAATATGGCAAGTTGCCTGAAGGTATGCTCGATGTCAACATTCGCACGGATTATGCAAAGTTGCAGAGCCTTGCCGACCTCGACTATCTTGATGTGTTAGGCAACTATTGCGAAGGTTTCATCGCTTCCTTTTGTTAGGCTTTGTGTGCTAACCCAAATCATTCATTGCCTTCTCCGATAATGCTCATTAGGTCGCTATGTTCGCTGTCGCCATGCACTCCAATTTTAATGTGTCGTACCGCTACGCCTCTGCTGTCGTTAAGCTCGCCTGCGCTATGACCTTTGGTTGTTGTCATAGATAATAAAAAAACTAATTTATAAATATCGTATCTGTTGCATGAATAGATTTTTTAGTCATCTTCTTGTTGTCTTTGTGCTTCTTGCTGCTATCCCTCTCTTTGCACAGGCACCTTATAAGTTCTCCTATCAGGCTGTGGTGCGCGATAACAACAACAAGCTTATTCGCAACAGTGCTGTCGGTTTGAGGATATCTATCCTTAAGACCTCAGCTACAGGTCCTGTCCTTTTTCAAGAGACGCACACCCCTCTCACCAACGACAACGGCCTCTTCTCTGTCGTCATTGGTGATGGCACCATCGTGTCGGGCGGCATCTCCAACATCGACTGGGGCGACGATATCTTCTTCCTCAAATCGGAGATAGACCCTCTGGGACTCACCAACTACACGCTTACCTCTACCCAGCAGCTCGTGTCGGTACCTTACGCACTCCACTGCAACGAGTGTCAGTCCCTCGAAGATGTCGTCAAACGCAGCAACCTTGTAGGCAGATGTCAGCTCAAAGATGTCAAAGACCCTACCGACCCTCAAGATGCCGTTACCAAATACTACCTCGACAGCGTTTTGCAAAAGCTCGCTATCGTTATGTCGCAACCCAAACGCGACACCGTTGCCACTGTCTGCGACATCATCAACTGGCGCGGCAAGGCCTACACCATGTCGGGCAGATACACCTATGCCATCAAGAACGCCGGTTGCGACGGCTCTTGCGACTCTATCATCACCCTCTACCTCACTGTGCTAAGAGGCTCGCATAAGCATTACTACGACACCGCCTGCTCCGCCTCGTACACCTGGCTCGCCAATGGCGGCAAAGGGCATGGCACTGGCTCCGACTATACATCAGCTGGCAAATACGCCGGCGCTGAATATACAAACGAGGACAACTGCCCGTCTTTCGACACTCTGCACCTCGCCTTCGGAACAGAGACTTTTGGCGATGACGCTCAGACTGCTTGCGACAAGATAGTGTGGCATGGCACCACCTATTCTGATGTGGCTGATGATGGTGTTACGGTATACAATCCTTCAAGCAAGCCTACCTTTAGATTTTCCAAGGTCAACGCATCGGGCTGCGACAGTGTCGTAAGCCTTGTACTTACACTCAAGCATAGCACAACAGGTATTTTCAACGCTGTGGCTTGCGATAGTTATACATGGAGCGAAGGTAATGGCAGCAGCTATACTACTTCGCTTACCACTGCCGACAATGTGCGTGTTACCAAACCTAACGCCAACCAGTATGGCTGCGACTCCACTGCCACTCTGGTACTTACCATCAACCACAACAATGGTGTTACCGACAATAAAGCTATCTGTTCTGGCTCTTCGCTCACTTGGTATGGCAACAACTATTCCACAGCTATCACCGATGGCTCTGTAAAACATCAGTTCTATGATGCTAACGGCTGTCTTGGCGACTCGGTGCTTTATCTTACTCTTCAGTCGCAACCCTCTGTTACTCTTGGTAATATCACCTCTTCGTTATTAACATCTTTCTGTCAAGGCTCGACGACAACGCTTACTGGTAGTGTTACAGCCTCTGACGGCGAGTCGATAACATACGCATGGACTGCCGAGAATGGCGGCATTGCCTCGCCAGACAATCTTGTAACAGAGGCTACTCCTTCAGCCTCTACAACCTACACTCTTACTGCTACTGCTCACCGCGAGGGATGTACCGACGCTACAGACTCCAAGTCGATAAGCATTACTCTCACCCCAGCTCCATCAGTCGCTCTTGCTGACATTAGTGGTCAATCTATTTGTAGCGGCAGTAATGCTACCTTGTCAGCTGTCGCTACTCCTTCAGAAGGTGTAACATACGTTTGGAAACAAGGCGAGACAGTTATCGGTACTAATAGCAGTGTTCAGGTTGCTCTGTCATCAACAACTTCGTATACGGTTACTGCCTCTAAATCAGAAAACGGCTGTACTGGCACAGACTCCAAGACGGTAACAGTTACTATTGAATCGCCATCGCTCACTTTGGGTAATATCTTGGCTGGCGGAACAGCTTCTACTACTATAGAGGTTGATAAAGATGCATCGCTTACTCTTGCTGCTAATGTAACATCATCATCTTCGGGTAGCCTGTCCTATGCCTGGTCTACATCTGCCGCTGGTGGTACAGATATTGGTACAAACTCATCTATCTCTGCAAATACATCTACGGCTGGCTCTTCTACAACATATTATCTTCGTGTTACAAATACTTCACAAGCGGGTTGTTCTACTTATCAAGACAAATCTATCACTGTAACGGTGAAGGATGCTTGCAACCTTGAAATCACAAAATTGTCAGTGGATAAGATTGGCTCAACGTATACAAATTATCCAGCTGCCTTAAAAGCTACATATACTGTTTCAGATCCAACTGCTGAATTAACGTGGAACTGGTATAAAACAAATAGTAGTGGAACTAGTAATTCTGGAACATCGAATTTTGTTTCATCAAATAGTTATCAGCATTGTTACTTTGTTACAACATCAACAAGCACTGAATATTATATGTGTGAGTTGACGGCGACAAAAGGCTCATGTACAGTAACAAAAAAATCTTCTACTGCTGTTTCTTCAGGAAGCAAGGGGTGGACAGGAACTACTGATTTTTCGGTATCTGTATCAAAATCAGGTAGTACACTAACCACCACTGCTACGGGTATTGATAAAGGTCGTAAGCTTTGTACATCGTATGTACCGACTATTAATACGCAGTGTCTGACTCCTGTGGACAAGTCTACGATATGGGTTGCCACCTCTAATGCGACAGCTAATGGTGCTACTCTTCAAACAACTTGTACGTTCTCAAATCCACCTTCTGGTACATCTGTTAAAGTTTATTGCTGGATTACAAACGGCTCATCGTGTACAAGTATTTCTTCCTCTTCCTATGCAAACCATAAGATCAAAGTTTTAGATATTTCTTTTTAATAATTCTTATTGATTTTATTATTTTCAGCAAAGCGGTGGATTGCTCCACCGCTTTGTTATGTTCTCACTGTTGGCAATAAATCACGCTGTCTGTGCGTTATATAATCTGTTAAGATACCTGTCATTATGAATACTTTCAAACAACTCCCGTATGCTGTAGCTAATTTTGATATTCTTCGCCACGACAATCTTTATTATGTCGATAAGACTAAATATATAGATTTGTTGGAACAAACAGCTCGTTTCCTCTTTATCTCTCGCCCTCGCCGCTTCGGCAAGAGCCTCTTCCTCTCTATGCTCGAAGCCTACTACGACATCAACAAGAAGGACCAGTTCGACACTTTCTTCGCCGACCTCTACATCGGTCAGCATCCTACACCTCTTTATAACCAATATCTTGTCCTTCATCTCGATTTCTCGCAAGTGGGCGGCAGACTTGAATCTCTTGAAGAGGATTTTAATGACTATTGTGGTGAGATGCTGAACGGCTTTATGGATAGGTATTGCGATTTCTTTGATGAACGAAAATTCAATGAATGTCGGAATGCTGTTAATTTTCGTAAAAAATTTACTATTATTGTTAATGAAGTAAAGCGTCTTGGTCTCCATCTTTATCTCTTCCTTGATGAATATGACAATTTTATGAATACCCTCCTTCATGTTGGCGGCTTGGATATTTTTAAGGCTATAACTCATGGCAATGGCTTCTATAGTGACGTGTTTAAGCTGTTCAAAGGCAACTTTGAACGTATCTTCATGCTTGGCGTAACTCCAATGACGCTCGACGACCTTACCAGCGGCTTTAATGTTGCTACCAATATCACAATGGATCCTCGTTTCAATCAGATGTTGGGATTCTCAGAGGACGAGGTGCGTCAAATGATACGTTACTATCAGCAGGTTGGCAAGCTGCCTCAAGGCTCTGAACAGGAAGAGAGCATGATGGAAGAGATGAAGCCTTGGTACGATAACTATTGCTTCTCGGAGGAAGCTTTGACGGACCCCAAGATGTTCAACAGCGATATGACACTGTATTATATCAACAACTGGCTGCAACGAGGTGCATCTCCCAAGATAATGCTCGATGTCAATACACGCACGGACTATGCAAAGCTGCAGAACCTTGCCGACCTTGACCA
>JAZRVD010000174.1:0-2602 GCA_045598945.1 Bacteroidales bacterium
GTCGGCGGTGCGGACGGCGATATGCGTCCAGCCGCTATGTTCGGCTTCGCACACACTGCGGAGGTAGAAATGATACTGGCGGTCGCGGTCGAGGAGGTCGAAACGGTAGTGCGTGTCGGTCACAGCGGCACCGCGCTGCATTGCGGTTATGTCGGTTACGGCATTGAGCGACGCTAACGACACCACAGTGTCGGAAAGCATGACTTCGTAGGTCTGTTCACCAGCTGCTTCGGCAGCCTTCTGCCACAATGCCACGACGATGCGGCGTCCCACAGTGTCGAAGCCGGCATTGACCGGCCGCGGACAGGCTCCATCATCGACAGCGGCGTCGATGCGCTGCAAGGTACGCGTGCTCCACGGCGTGGTGCAAGCGTTGCCCGTGTAGGCGTTGTCCTCTTTGTATTTCACACGCACGTAGAAATAGTACGATGTGTCGGAACGCAGATTGCCCACCACCTGGTCGGCAACGTCGGCAAACTGCACAATGCGCATATTGGTTGTGTCGGCACCCTTGAGGCACACTCCCACCTCGTAATAATCCACCGCCTCGGCAGGCACGTTCTCATTCAAAGTCCAACTCAGAGTGGCGCTACACAGCGGTTCGCCGTCGGCATCAATACTGCCGCACTCGGTGGCGGTAACCACTGCCGCACTGGTAGCCACCTCGCGACATGTGCTGGTAGCCCAATCCAGCTCTATATCATCAACAAACCACGAGCGGTCGCCGTTGTTGTCCCAGCAGGTAAGGCTGTCGTAATAGGCTATATAGAGATACGGAGCCGTGCCGTTCTCAATCTGCGCCACAAGTTCGGTAAGCCGTGCTTTCTGCGTCGGGTCGGTAACGGTAGTGGAACGCTCCTTGATGATGCGCCCGATGCTGTCCACCACCACACGGTCGGTGCCATAGGCGAGGTTGTCGCTCAGGCGGATAAAGGTGTAGCGATCCAGCGGGTCGGTCATCACGCCCCAATAGACCTCGTGGCAGGTGTTGCAGGTCTTGAAGTTGAAGCTGTACTTCATGTTCTCGGCACTTGCCTCGAACTTGGGCATACGCGCCACGATGGGCTGGTACTTGTTGTAGATGTGCAGACCCAAGGCACGCGGCGCACTGGTGTAGTAGCCGCTGTAGGAGGTGAGGAAGACCTCGCGGGTGTAGTAGCCGCCCGCCCAATCCTGGTTCAGGTACTCCCAGCATGGCGGCATATAGTTACGGTCGAGACCGTAGGAGTTGTTGTAGTGGCTCGCGTTGTCGGTAAACTGCTGGTAACTATCAAAATTCTCGAAGTATGGCAAGTTATATACCACACAAGGCGTATGGGTAGTGAACTTAGCCCACTCGCTGGCACCGCCATCGGCGCAGCGGGTGCTGATATAGAAGTCGTAGTCGCGGTCGGGGTTCAGCTGGTTGCGTCCCACCTTGAAAGCGGCTTGCGACGAGAAGAACGGGGTACCGGTACCGCGGGCAAAACCTTTCGGACCAAACTCCACGTCGTAGCCATTGACTCCTTCAGGTCCGACGAAACGATAGGCGATGCTGTCGTCGGCATAGTCGGCATCGAGCTGCACAAAGTCGCTCGGCATCTGACATTCGTCAGCCCATACGTGGATGCTATCGAAATAGGTGTCGTAACGGCTATCCCATGTATTACCTGTAAAATAGCGTATAACGATATAGTAGTCAACATTGGTATCGGTACAAGCCTCGTTGTAGAACTTGGTTTCCCACTTTGCCCACCAGTTGCGATTGTTAGGCGTGGTGGCATTATTCTCCACCGGATGGAAATCGGCTTCAGGATTGGCTGGATTAGTAGTATAACCCACGCGCAGCTCACCCCAGTTGTCGTACCAGCTTCTGCTATACATAGAGAAGTTCAAATGGCTCAAATGTGTCTTAAACAATGGCAATACTGCGTAGGCATACTTATTGTAACACGATGTTACAGCCAAAGCATTGGTACCGTAATGAAGGTCGGGAGAAGTGGTTAACCACCATTTTGGACCACGATCTGAACTTGCTACATCCCAACGCGGATAAATACTCATACCGGGGAACGTCCAGCACTGCGGCAATGTATGGTTAGGATAGTTCAACGAGCTCTGCGACGGATCATCCCACGCCTCATCGTTATGCGAGAATGCACCCGTATAGTTGTCAAAATTCTCGAAATAAGGCACACCTATCTGGTCGGAGCAGGCAGTACGATACAAAGCTGTAACAGCAGTGCCATAGCCGTCTGACACACCGCAATACGGAGTAACGGCAAACTCATAGAGTGCACCGTCCATCAAATCCAGGCGTGCCGATGCAGTAGTAACCTCTATACTCTCGGTAGGCAGGTCGCTATCTTTCAAATGATACTCCACCTTGTATTTCTCTGCACTGCCAACAGGCAGCCAGCTTATCACCGTCTTGTCGCCCTGGGCGGCGAACACCACGTCGTGCACCTGCGGACAGGCGGCTATCTTCTCCACGCGGATGCTGTCGAGCATCAAGCCTTGACCATCGGCGTAGCCCACATAGCGGAATGCCAACACAGAGCCCTCAGGCAAACTGCCTTCGGTGCTAATGTCGCGCGTGATATGCTGATAGGTAGTAAGGTTG
>JAZRVD010000175.1:0-2444 GCA_045598945.1 Bacteroidales bacterium
CTTGAGCCAGGAGTACAATGGATGAACTACAACGTACCATACACTAATTACGATAATTACAGATTACACATAAGCGACCCATCATATAGTGTGAGAGTGGGAGCAAGATGGAAGTTTTGAAGACTCTCTCCCCAACCCTCTCCCGTTAGGGCGAGGGTGACAGGCAGAAAAATAAATTTTAAGAGATAAATAAGATAATATGAAATCGATAATAAGAAGTTTGATACTGGGTATTGGATGCTTATTGACATTCTCAGCATGTGAAAGTGATGATGCACAGTCGGCAAAAAGCAGATTGAGCATTATTGCAGCCATTGATGAACCTGAAACTCGTGCCGTAGTGCAGGTGAAGGAAGGAACGACGTTTGCTGTTGGTGACAAGATTGGTGTATTCGTCAAGAATGCCAATGGTAGCAATTATAGTGTAGACGGTGTAAATGCCCAATGCGAATATGTAGGCAACAACAACTGGGAATTTAAGCCTTGGGTAGAACTCTCTGCTACCGAAGGCACTGTGTATGCCTATTACCCATACGTAGAAGGACAGACAACTACTAACGTACAGTACGACCTGAATACTCAGATCGACTTCCTGTATGCTAAGCCTAACACCACAAACAGCAACAAGGTGAAGAATACAAGCAATACAGCCAATCTGAAGTTCTACCATGCACTCACTTGGATTACATTCGATGTGAAGAAAACTTCGACCAGCGTGGCAAAAGCCACAATGACCCAGATGGTGATGGGTAACTATACAGAAGATAGCAAGAATACTCTCATCTCTGACAAGGCAACCATTGATGTGACAAGCGGCAGTGTAACTCCTATCTCTAATATTGGTGCAGAACTGACAAGTGATAAAGTAGCTGAACTCTCATCTTCTACAGGCACCAAAATCGACATGATTGTCCTCCCTGTAAATATGGGTAATGATGGTCGTGTCCGTGTCGAACTCCTTATCAATGGCCAGATTTTCGAAGCCTCGTTGAAGGGTGAAAACTGGGAAGCAGGCAAGCACTATACCTACCCTGTAATTGCTAATGTGCCAGCAAGCAATTTTGATACCGGTGAAAATGGAGTTGTATTGTATATTGGCGTGCCAACCATCACTCCTTGGACTACTGGAAATCCTAATACAAAACTCGGCACTCTCGAAGGAGATATTGAAGGTGTGCCAGGAGAACTCGTTGACCTTGGCTTGCCAAGCGGCACTTTGTGGTGTGACCGCAACCTTGGTGCTTCAAGTCCTACAGGATTTGGATTGTATTATGCTCATGGCGAAGTAACAACAAAACAAAACTATTCAGATGCTACATATTTATATAGAACATCAAGTGGTAGCTATATCACTGTAGGTACATACAATAGTTCAACTGGCATGTATGAAGCTGCAAAAACTGCGAATGATGTGGTATATAAACTATGGGGAGGAGGGTGGCATACCCCAAGTGCAGCACAAGCGCAAGAATTGGGTGATAACTGCACTACAAGAGAAACAACTGTTAATGGAATAAAGTGTGTGGAGGTGACAAGTAAAATTAATGGAAAGAAAATTTTATTACCACATGCAGGTCTTTTTATGGATACTAATGTATTTGATCAAAATAGTACAAGTATACTATCATGTTGCTATAGAACAAGTTCCACTAACAGTAGTGGGGCTGTCGTTTGGATACATCTTGGAGTTTATGAATGGAATTGGACGAGCAACGAATTACGTATGTATGGCATGTCAATACGCCCAGTATATAAATAAATGAAACACCCACTAATATACATATTCATTCTCTCCCTTTTTTTTGCATCTTGTAGCAAATTAGAAAATGATTCTCAAAATGGAGGAGTTTCTTCGCTCGACATTCAAGCGGAGGTAAAGACGCGTGCCCTTGTTGCAGATGTCGATTACTTCCAACCGAGCGATGCTATTGGTATGTGGATATATGACGAGGAAAACAAGATATACAACGCTACAACATCTAATGTGAAAACAACATTTACTGGTTCTGCATGGACATTGGAGCATCTTGTAGAGTTGACAGAAAAGAATGGTACACTCTACGCCTACTCTCCATATTCAGAAAGCATGACAAACAACATCATGCACCTTGAAGTGGAATCACAAACTGACTACCTCTATGGCAAAGCAACATCTATGGTTTCACTTTGGAACAGTGGAGCTAAGATAGAACTTGAACATGCTATGTCGCAGATAGTATTCAAGTTCGCATCTATGGCAGGAACTATATCTAATGTGAATGTCAATTCTGTATCATTGAAAAATGCCAATGGCACATCGCTATACGGAACTGCCGACATTGACATAACCAACGGAAGCATGACAAACAAGCAGTCATTCGCAGGAACTATACAATGCAAACTCTCCGATGACAAGGCTAAAGCATTAGTAATTCCAACCGAAATGTCTGCCACAGACAAGATAA
>JAZRVD010000176.1:0-2941 GCA_045598945.1 Bacteroidales bacterium
GCAGATGATCTTGTGCCATTGTTGCCACAAAACTGGAAAACGACGCATCAAAACGTGGAGTAAAACGGCAAATAGCCAAATGAAAAACATGAACAGCCACATTTCTGCAAGGGAATGTGGCTGTTTTTTGCCTGTTTATACCGTGTACTTCATCGGGTGCTTACAATACACCTTAATCAAAATCAAGATAAAAAGGCCAGCGCTGACGAAAATCCTTTAGACCGTCCATCGACAGATGCGCCACACACAGCTGCTGACGCTCAACATCGGCGGCGACCACACTCCTGCCACAATAATCCAACACCACCGAGTCGCCCGAATACTTCAGTCCCATGCCATCAATGCCTACACGATTGACACCAGCCACATAGCACATATTCTCTATAGCGCGCGCCTTGAGCAGCGTATTCCACGCATCCCTGCGCGACGCAGGCCAGTTGGCACACAGCAGCAGCAAGTCGTAATCCAGCTCACGTCCACCATCTACACTCCTGCTATTACGAAGCCATGTGGGAAAACGCAAATCGTAGCAGACGGCAGGACGTATTCTCCATCCCCGCCACTCAAAAGTCTCAATTCTATCGCCCTTCGCCACCTGCTCCGCCTCGCTACTCATCCTAAAGGTATGTCCCTTGTCGTAACACCCCATATTGCCATCGGGCCGCACCCAATGCAGCCTATTATACACCAAGCCCGTATACGGGTCCTGAACAGCCCATGTGCCGACAAAAAGAGCGTCGAAACGCTGCGTTACGCTACAGGCAAAACGATAAGTCGTGCCCATAGGCAGTTCAGCACGCCGTGCCATGCTGTCGGTAAAACCAGTGGTAAACGTCTCTGGCACAACGATAATATCCACCTGCTCGTCAAGACCATCGAGCATACGCAGCACCAACTCGTGATTTGCCGCCACGTCCTCCCACACAATGTCCTGTTGCAAAAAAGCGATATTCATATTGCAAAAATTTTATCTACAGTTACAAGCCTGGTCCCACATTATCCGCACGTCAGGAAGCAATGCCGATATGGCACGCTGCTCGTCGCGACTTATCATGCACGACCGCAAGTCGAGCAGCAGTAGATGACTGTTGAGATTGGCAAACGACTCTGGCAGACGCCACACGCCTGTACGCCACAACACCAGTCGTTCAAGCGAAGCCACATACCCAAGTCCTTCCGGCAGCTCTACTATAAGATTTCTATTGACATCCAACACCTTTAGACGAGGAAGCAGAGCCACCTCGATAGGCAGCGATGACAGACGATTCTGTCCAAGGTCCAAAATTTCAAGATTCGACAGCCGAGCAATATCAGGCGGAATGGTGTCGATACGATTATGTGCCAGCGACAGCTCGCGCAAGTTGCAACATTCAAACACCTTTGGCGGAATAGACTTCAAGCGCTTGTAATTGAGGTGCAGCACATACACCTTGCTCGGCTCCTCTATGTCGTCGACAGAACGATACACCCTGTCTGGCTGACAAAAGGCGGCTTCCACACCGCACACCAGGCACATCACCAACGCCAACCATCTACAAGGTATCATCAATAAAAGGATTAATACGCCGTGCCACATCACGGTCCTTCTCAAGCTGGAAACGCAGAGCCTCCACATTGTCGAAATAACGATTGTCGCGCAAACGCTGCAAGAAATCAATTCTCAAACGCCTGCCGTACAGAAAGCCGTCAAAATCGATGAGATGCACCTCAAGGACAGAGGTAAAAGAGTCGAAAGTAGGCTGAGGGCCAAGGTTGGCCATGCCGCGCGCAAGACGCACGCCGTCTTCGTCAAACACGTCCACAGCATACACACCATAGCGTGGAATCTGAGCCAATCTGTCGTCAACCATCACATTAGCAGTAGGGAAACCAATCTCGCCCCCCTTGTGGCGGCCATGCACCACGCAGCCATACAACGAATACGGACGTCCCAAAAGCTTAGACGCAAGCTGCACCTCGCCCGAAAACAAAGCCCTTCTCACACGCGACGAGCTCACGGCCTCGCCATCCACCTCTACAGACTTAGCACAGAAAAACTTCACCCCACGCTCCGCAACATGACGCTCCAACATGTCGAAATCATCATTAGAACGCGACCCGAAACGGTTGTCGTAACCCAGCAGCAAAGCACGCGCCGACAAACCGTCATAAAGCACCTCGTCAAAGAAGCGACAAGCGGGCAACATAGCAGTCTCACGAGAGAATGGCATAGTAACCACCTCTACGTCGCCCAAAGAATGAATCAGCACCTCGCGACGAGCAGGCGTAGTAAGCTGAGCAAAAGAGCCGTCGCCAAGCACTTGGCGAGGATGACGTTCAAAAGTAAGCACCACGGGGTGCAACGACAACTCATCGGCAAGGCGCACCAGTTCGGCAATTATCAAGCGATGACCGACATGCACGCCGTCAAAAGCACCAACGGTAACAATACTATCTTGAGACATAAACAAAAAAACAATTAAATAAAGTGCAAATTTACAAAATTAAATCATAATATCAAAAAAAGTTGTATATTTGCAAAACAAAGCGGACAAACCGCTACAATAATAACATTTTATAAAACAAACAATTATGCCTGCAAGAATTAGACTACAGCGTCATGGTAAGAAGAACGCAGCCTTCTACCACATCGTAGTTGCGGATGGTCGTGCACCACGAGATGGAAGATTTATCGAGAAGATAGGCACGTACAACCCACTTACGCAACCAGCACAAATCGAAATCAATATCGACAGCGCCGTTGAATGGCTCAAGAATGGTGCCCAGCCATCAGAGACCGTCCGTCGCATCCTGTCCTACAAGGGTGTCCTTCTGAAACGTCACCTTCAGATAGGTGTAGAGAAAGGTGCCATCAGCCAGGAAGTCGCCGACGCTCGTTTCAGCAAATGGGCTGAAGAGAAAGAGGCAAAGATCAACGCCGCCAAGAGCAAGATCGACGAAG
>JAZRVD010000177.1:0-4553 GCA_045598945.1 Bacteroidales bacterium
TTGCGATAGCGGCATGTTGGTTATAGAATAATTTGTATCGCTGTATCTGTAGTATTTTTGTTCGTAGACCTCTATTGGGGCGTTGTATCCGAGTTTGTCAGACCGCATTATCTGTATGTCGCCCTGTATAGTTCTTGTCGATACCCCTTTGTCTATGCCTTCCAATTCGTAGAGTGCATCGCTGCATGCTTCTACTAAGTCGTCGAGAGTCCATCTGCGGTATCTGTTGCGAAGGCAGTTGTCTATTGTCTTGTATCGGATAAGTGCGTTTTTATTGGCTGGCATGGATCTGTTTTTTTTGCAAAAATATCTCTTTTTTTGAATATCCTTGTGCTGAAAAATATTTTTTTTCGAGTACGCAAAAAGAATGCGTAGCCGTGTTATACTTTTGCAGTCGCAAGCTGATGCTACGACAGGTATTAGCTTATGTGAAAATAAAAACATATATCATGGAAGAAAGAATTATTAACAACAGTACTGTATTGTTATGGGCAGACAGTATAGAGGAGTCTGCTTTGCAACAAGTGGCGAACCTTGCTTCTTTGCCGTTTCTTTATCATCATCTTGCTCTAATGCCAGATGTGCATACGGGCAAGGGTATGCCTATAGGTGGCGTGCTGGCTTGTGATGGCGTAGTTATACCCAATGCTGTAGGTGTAGATATTGGCTGTGGCATGTGTGCGGTAAAAACCAACTGGAAGGCATCGTCTCTTTCCGCCGAGGTCTTGCGCAAAGATATTATGCGTCGTATACGCGAGCGTATTCCGTTGGGCATGGATCATCATAAACAAAAGCAGGATGCAAGCTATTTGCCAGAGGGCTATGATATTGACAACATGACAATAGTCAAGCAGCGAAAAAAGTCTATATGTCGTGAGGTAGGAACTTTGGGCGGTGGCAATCACTTTATAGAGTTACAGAAAGATGGGGATGACAATCTCTGGGTGATGATACATTCTGGTTCGCGTAACCTTGGTGCAAGGGTGTGTGATTACTACAATCATCTTGCCGAGGAGCTTAACGCACGTTGGCATTCGTCTGTTCCGCGGAATTATAGTCTTGCCTTCCTTCCGCAGGATACAGCGGAGTTTGGCATGTATTGGAGCGAGATGAGCTATTGTATTGATTTCGCTTTCTGTAACCGTCGTCTTATGATGCAATGGATAGAGGAGGTACTTGCCGATGTCTTAAATGGTATAGAATTTGAGCCGATGATAAACATTGCTCATAATTTTGCAAATATTGAGGAGCATTTTGGCAAGGAGGTTGTGGTGCATCGTAAAGGCGCCACAATGGCAACGCAAGGGCTTGTAGGTATAATTCCTGGTTCGCAGGGTACAGCGTCCTATATCGTAGAGGGACTTGGCAATGCCGATTCTTTCTGCTCCTGCTCGCATGGAGCTGGCAGGGTGATGTCGCGTACTGCCGCTATCAATAACCTCAATATGGCAGAAGAGGTAGCACGGCTTGATGCCATGGGCATTGTGCATGCCATACGTTGTCAGAACGATATGCAAGAGGCGTCGGGAGCTTATAAGGATATAGAGACAGTTATAGCCAATGAAAGCGATCTTGTAAAAGTGAGAACGCGATTGTTGCCCATAGCTGTTATAAAGGGATAAGATTGGCAGGTTGCAAAAAGAGCCGTCGTTCAATAATGGCGGCTCATTGTTGTTTAATGTTTTATCACCTCTATTGTTCCGTTGCGTTCAACTGTTCCGATAGCTCCGATGCCTACAAAATGGAAGAAGTAGGTGCCTGCCGGCATTTTGGAGGCGTCCCAGTCAATGTTGTCTCCTTCTATATCGTTTGCCTTGTACACTCGTGCACCCCACCGATTGTAGATTGTTATCTGGTTGTGCTGATAGCAGTCTCGATTAATGCCTATGATGCGGAAAAAGTCGTTTACACCGTCGCCATTTGGGGTTACGGTGTTAGGAAACTGTAGATAGAGGTCGCAGTCGTATTTTTTTATAATTATTTTCAGATTGAGGTAGTAGTTGCTGTCGCAACCATCAATCGTAGTATAGTGGTAAGTATGGTTGCGAAGCTCTTCGTCAATTTCTTCGCCGGTAAATGTTATATATGGCAGGTCTTCTTCTTTTATACTGTCGTTGATGGTGCTGTCGAAGCTGTAATGCACTATTAGGTGCAGCGAGTCGTTGCTTTGGCAGCCGTACTTGTTGAGTCCTGACACAAACAGGTCGGTAGACTCGGTATACTCTTGTTCGGTGGCAGGCCAGGTGTAGCTGTCGCACACAGTGGTGTCGATGACGTTAACCTTATCGCTTTTGTATACGGTAAGGTGATGCGACACAGTGCTGTCGCATGCTGTGCCTTTGGTGGTAAGCACTTTGGTCTTGTGTTGAGAGACGTAGTCCATGCTTTCATAGCGCCATGCGTTCCACCAGTATGCGGAGTCGCATGCCGTAGTGTCGGCATCGGTGCCTGTTGCTGTGCCGTGGGTGGGTATGATATACCAGAATGTTACTTCGCTGACGGGGCATGTGCCTGTATTGTCTTGTACTACCTCTGTTCTAACAGTGCTTCCTTCGGCACCTCGTGTTACTTCGTTGGGAATATTCCAGCGCGTGTCTGATTTGATTACGAGGTTGTCTACGCCACCATTATAGCCGTCTCCACTCATCTCAAACTTAAAATAATACGTGCCTTGATCTGGCAACGAACTTAGAGATACATTTACTGGTGTCCAGTTCATTACATCATTGCCATTTGATTTCCATAGTTGTGTCCATGGCCCGCTGGCGGTTTTGGAATAGTACAGTTTTAGTGTATTATAGCCTCTTTGTCCAATGTTCATGTCATCAATCATCTCGGCAAAATAATAGAAAGAGATGGTTACTTTTGACGGGTCGTTGTTGATGTTGATGGCTGGTGATATAAGGTTGTTTGTTGAATATGCAATATACCCGTGGTATGTGGGACAGAAGGCTGAATTGTTTCCACTTTGTTGGCTATGACCCCAAGAGTATGATCCTGTTTCCCAGTAGTTGTCGTCGTAGTAGTTTACTTGCCAATTGTTTCCGTATTGCCATCCGTTGCCACGGGTCTCAAAACCATAGCTATAGATAGTCTCTATGCTACCTTGTTGTCCGCTGGTGTTTGGACAAACTTGCTCGTGTTTTACGAGCGATGGGTCGTCGGAACAGTCGCACTGCAATGTTACCACGCTATCCCACAGACCGCAGTCGGTAATGGTATATATCCTATATGTGCCTGGCGGACAGCTAAAGGTGTTGTTTTCTTGTGGGGCATTGGGCGAATCCAAGCTATATTTATATACGCCGCCAGGGGCGGGGTAGATGCTGATGGTGCCTGCAGTGTTGCCGCATGGATTTTTTATGATAACGCTATCAACACTAATCAAGTTTTCTACATTTAGGTTGCTGATATAGTTGTTGTAAAGGCTGTCGACTTCTTCGTCGGTCAAGGCTACATTGTAGATAGCAATGTCGTCGAGGCTACCGTTAAATGGATATTTGTTTAAGCTGGCATTGGCCATACGCCCAATATATAGGTCTTTATTGTTGGCGGTTAAGAAATTTACTGTGTTGATTAATTCAATATATCCATATAATGTGCCGTTTATGTAACAGGTGGATTTATTGTTGTTTATAACAATAGCAATATGCACCCATTCGCAAGAGTCGTAACATGAATATGTTTGGGAAAAGTTTACATTACAGTTGTTGTCATACCTATCGCCGTCGCCATTTGAAAAGTCTAAATACATGGTGTGGTCTGACTTTGGGGATATCGACAATTGCCACCCAGCTTCATTGGTATATGCATTGGTAAATCCTTCAATATTATGTCCGTCGCCAGCTTTGGCAATTAGGGTGTTGTAAGAATTGTCTTGAACTGTTCTGTATGAAAAGTTTCCGTTTTCATCTATGGAGTCCAAAGAGCCTGCATGCCCGTAGAAACTGCACATCTGCACCCAGCATGATATAGTGAGCTCTGTGTTAAACTGCAGGCTGTCGCTATTTGGCACCCTTATCCAGTTGGGGTTGTCGATGCCGCCAAATTTATATGCTCTGTTGGCTTGACCGAAACGGTCGCTCGTAAGTACGGCTTGCGTGCTGCCGCCGGTTTCCAGAATGCCGTTGTTGCCTCGCCCTGTCATGTCGTCGGCGTTGCCGTTAAAGCCATAGTAGGCTATCAGTCCGCGTCGTGGCACGTTGGAAGGTATCTCTACTTGTGCTGTTGCTGATAGCATAGTGCTGCATAATAGGATAAGCATCAGTATGCTGTTGTAACGTTCAAAGGCTTTCATGATATATGTTTTTTTTATTTAATCATTAGTACTGTTCTTGTCTTGCTATGCCATTCGGCAGGAGCTAACGAGGTGCGATATTTTATATGGTATATATATGCGCCCATGGGGCATGCGTTGTTTTGATGTGTGCCATCCCAGCCGTCGTCAATATTTTTCGACTCGTATACAAGTTCTCCTCTTCTGTTGTAGATTTGGATAAAGTATTCTATTATGTTTTGCCCTTTTATTTGAAATTTGTTGTTGCGTTCTTCGG
>JAZRVD010000178.1:0-14438 GCA_045598945.1 Bacteroidales bacterium
TCGTCTATCAGCACCTTGCTGCCGTCGTTGGGGTCGTCCTTAAGGTCATCCTCATCCTTGTTTATGCAGAACTTGTAGATGTCCTCGTGGCAATAGGCGAGAGCGTCAGAGATTTGCGACAAAAGGTTCATCACCTCGTCGACCTCGATGAATCCATCATTCTTCTTGAGGAGATGCGCTATATCCATGCCGTCGACATAGTCCATCTCGACAAGAGCCTTCATATCCTTGAGATAGGGATGATAGATATGAACGATGTTGGGATGGCTGCCGTTGCCAAGACGCAGCAGCAGCTTGCACTCGTTCAAGAACTTTTGATATATCGGGTCGTTCTCGCCTTTTGTAATCAACTCCTTCAAGACCCTTATCGCCCTGACATAGCCCAGCTTGTTGTGGCGAACCTTGTAGACTGTGGCGAAGCCGCCCCTGCCGAGCTCACCTAACAATGTGTAATCTTCTAAAAATGTCTCCATATAGTGTATGTTTTTTTTCGACGCGCCAAGGTTATTGCCATTGGCGGCGGCTTCGCTCGCCCGCCAATGGCCGATAACCTTGACGTAATGTTCTACTGTTTCTTGCTTTCTTTACTTTATTTTCTTTACTTCTTGCTTAGCTTACATCTTGTTGATATTTGTTGTAAACTAAGGGAGCAGGACAAGACGCAAGCCAAGGTTGCTGAGGCGACTAGTAGGGGTATCGCCGCGACGAAACGCCACACGGCAGAACTCGGCACCGTCGCTCCAGCCACCGCCACGAAGCACACGATAAGAGGCCGCGGAGGTGTTGACCGGATTGCGCGAGGGGGACTTGGAGTAGTAGCCGCTGTCGTACCAGTCGGAGCACCACTCCCACACGTTGCCTGTCATGTCGCAGACGCCCAGCTCGTTGGGCTGCAAGAGCCCAACTGGGTGAGTCTTGCTACCGCTATTGTCGCTGAACCACGCCACATACTCTATCATATTGCCGCCGCTATAGGTGTAGCCCCTGCTCTTGCCGCCGCCACGGGCGGCGTACTCCCACTGCGCCTCGGTAGGTAGCGAGAAACGCAAGCCGGTAAGTTCGATGAGCTTGTAGATAAACTGCATGCAGTCGCCCCAGCTGACGTTTTCTACTGGATTATTATTGCCTTTGAAGTAAGACGGGTTGCTGCCCATGACCGCCTGCCATAGGGCTTGCGTAACCTCGTACTTGCCTATATAGTAGCCGTCGAGTGTTACGCTATGCACAGGCTTCTCGTCGCTGTCGCCATTACCACTGCCCATCTGGAATGTGCCACCTTCCACCCACACCATGTCGAACGACACGCCTTTGACGGTAACTGTCTTGGTGTTAGAATGAGTAGTGTTTTTCCCTTGTTTTAGTTGTTTTAGTAGCGCCTCGAAATTGGCATCCGTCTTGCCTGTACAACTTTTATATGCCGTATACAATTGTTCAGCATTTACAACATTCCCTTCTCTTAACTTAGTATAAGCCGACTGCAAATAACGATCATACACGCCCTGTGCGAAAAGGGTAAACGAAAGCAAGATAGTGATTACAAACAAAAAATACTTTTTCATGACAGATTAATATTACTCAATACTTTAATTTTAAGTTATTTTAATTTTAAGTCTTTATTATACATCATACTACCCACGACCATACCACAACAACAGCACATAGAAATTTAGGAATCATCGTCGGCATACTATTTGTATCAGGTAGAGACGCAGACAATCAAAGGGCAAGCCGAAAACCAATGGAGGAACACCTTGTTGTAGGAACAATACAACAACGCTTAAAGACATTCCCCATAGAGGCGAAACTACCACCACGAGCAACGCGTCCAGAGAACTTATAGTCGTTGAGCGAGCATACCGGGTTGATTTGCGGCACATTGCTATAAAGGCTATACCAGTCATAGCACCATTCCTCAACATTGCCCACCATATCATATACACCAAGTTCGTTAGCATTTTTTGTCATGACCGGATGAACAGCATTATTGCTATTCTCGCGACACCAGGCCACAGAGTCGATATTATTGCTGCCCGCAAACAGGGTATGCTTGCTTTTCGAGCCTCCCCTTGCGGCGAACTCCCATTCGGCCTCGGTAGGGAGGCGGAACTGCATGCCAGTCTTTTCGTTAAGCTTAGAGATAAAGTCATAACAATCAATCCACGACACATCGGTTACAGGCAAATTGTCGCCACAAGTAGACGATGGGTTAGAGTCCATGACAGCTTTCCACAAAGCTTGTGTTACCAATGTCTCGCCAATACTATAGCTATCAAGAGTAACCTGATGGCAAGGTACGACATCGCCTTGCGACGCATTGTCATCACCCATAAAGAACGTTCCCTTTGCGACATGCACCATATTAAAAGCCACCCCATCAACGACAAATTCCCTTAACTCATCCGAGAACAAAAGATTTCTTATAGACAATGCAACACCATCAGCCAAGACGGAGAGCTTGCCAAACGGCATACCCGATTGTTTATGAAAGACGACGTCGATGCTCACAGATTTGTCCTCCATATAATGATAAGGATTGACAGCGACAGACTTTGAGTCCCAGTTGCACGATACCGAAAGTTCGAAGAGTTCGTTGACACATTCCAACACCTTAAGACGAACAGTCACAAAGGCCTCGTCGTCGACAATATCACAACTAACGCTTTCAACGGCGAAACAACGGTCAAAAGCAGGCTTGAGGTATTTAGCATTGTTGAGATGCGTACCAGTAATGACGGCCGAGAGATTGACGAAAAAGGCGGAGTCGGGGATATTTTTATTAATAGCATCAACCTTGTTTGCCAAAGCAGGCTCATTCATATCGCGAAGCCAATCAGCGATATATCCAAGCCTGCCATATTCCAGCAAGTCGGCATAGAGATTAGTATTTGGCTTAGGCTTGCTTAGGAAAAAGCCCTTAAGCTGCTCTACCGAAGAGCAATGTTCTTCGTCAATATAAAGTATTTTCATATCTTAATTTGAAGCATTAACAAAGCCGTAAGTATCTTGCATATCCCTGATGCGCTCGATGGAAGTCTTGTCGCGCAAAGCGTCCATTTCGTTTTTTTGCTTGCTCTTCTGGTTAGCCATCACAGAGTCCTTGATACAGTTGACAGCCTCATCGAAATCAGACTTGGAAATTTTAATAGGGGGGACATTGCCATTGCCGGCGTTCTTTTTTTTGACAAGATAGTCTTGGAATTTTTTTTCCATCACCATATTCAGCACACACTCTATTTCGGAGCCAGAGAAGCCGCCATACACGCCTTTCATATTCTTGACGATGTCGTGGCAGTCGTTAATATCAGAGAAATCGAAGATAGAGTTGTTCATATCCCTGTATTTTCTAATCTTCACCTCAAGAATTTGAGCGCGTTCGGACTCATTAGGGAAATCGACAAAATAGACCTCGTCGAAACGCCCCTTGCGCATAAACTCAGGGCGCATGACATCGTTGGCGGTGGCGACAATATAAACCGGCGTCTTGCGTTCTTGCATCCACGTAAGGAAATGGCCCATCATACGCATCACAAGCATGTCGTTGTCGCCGCTTTTGCTATTACCGCCGGCGAAAGCCTTTTCTATTTCATCAATCCATAAGACACAGGGGTGAGCGGCCTCGACAGTGGCAAGGGCAAGGCGAAGGTTGGCTTCGCTTTCGCCCACATACTTGCCCATCAGGCGGCTGATGTCCAGTCGCAGCAAAGAGACATTGAACAGGCTTGCCGTAGCTTGCGCTATCAGGCTCTTACCGCAGCCGGGCATGCCAATGATCAAGATGCCTTTAGGGATAGGTATCTTGTATTTCTCAGCTTCGCCAAGATTACTAAAGACAGCGCTTTTCACCATCAAGTCGCTGCGAAGCTTTTGCAAGCCTCCGACCTGGTCGAAGCTAATATCTGTGTCGACGACCTCAATGATACCAGACTTTTTTACAATACGTTTCTTTTCATTGAGGGCCATTCTAACAGCGCTATGATTAATACCCGAAGAGAGAGTCAGCACTGTTTTCAAAATCTGTTTTACATCATACATCTGCAGGCCTTGCAGGGTACGCACCATCTCATCGACAAACTGTCTGACTCTAATATCACTAACATCAGCTTTAGTAACATCAAGGACATATTGCCTTATTTCATCCGTAGTAGGAGGGAGGATATCGATTATAGTAACGAACTTCAACAAAGCCATAGGAATAGAGGATGGCGGTTCTGGCGAGACGATAATAATTGTAGTAGTATCCTCATAGCAGCCATTCTCGTATTTGGTGGCGAAAGACTGCAACAACGACACCTCATCGTCATTGACAAGGCTTTTCGACAAACTCTTAAACAAGAACAACCTCTTGTCCTTGACAGCGGCATTTTGCGTGCCAAGCCCCGGATACTTCTCTTCCGTAGAGGGATTGACAAGCGTGCGCAAAATGTGCATTATATTTTTATACTGAGCGAAAGCCACGTTCTTTGTCTTGTCGCTGAAATTGACCACGCAGGCCTGTCCTGTATCGAACTCCATCACACTATCGGCACACAACTCCAACGGCTTGTATTCAAAAATCTCGTTAATGACGCTGTCGATATAGGCAAAATGGTAATGATTGATAAACACAATCGGACAGCTGAGGATGCTATTTACCAACTGCGTTTTAAGAGTATTGAAAGAGTTTTTTTTCATAAAAAGAGACGCATTATGTTAGCCTATGTTTGAATATTGACATTCTGCCAGTAGGGCAAGCCACCCATTGTCAATCCTGACTATCGTTCTCCTGCTGTGAAGAGATATCGCCAGCCACCTGTTCCTCATCGTGTGCATCAGAATGATGGCACTCGATATCCGGAGCCATAACGCCCATATTGCTGCCGATCTCGTCAATGTCAATATCCTTGCCCGAATTGTCTTCAGGCACAAGGACAGAAGGCGTATCCTTGCCGAGCATTTCCTTACAGCGATTCAAGGCCTCCGAAAGGTGCGAGCGTTCGTCGTCGGACAGCTCATGATCGATGCCGCGCAATCTACCAGATGCCATAAAAGAGCAAGCATTGGCAGGCTCTCTCCGCAGCCAGTCAAGGAAAAAGACCGCCTGCAGCGGCTTCATGTTTTCTTCTTCCAGAAGTTGACGGAGCGTTACGCCCTCTACGGAGAAGTCTGCCACGGTGGCGAAATCGTTATCTAAAATCTTAGATACCACAGCCTTGAAATCCACAGGGAGATTGCGTACACGCCAAATATTTCGTAAAGCGGCATTGGACGACAGAGCCTCTTTGTCGACAAAATAATTGTATAATTTATAATAAGCAATAAGTCTCATAGCAATAGCATTTATGTATTTAAGAATTGTTTGATTTGCGATTCGAAATAGAAAGCCTCAGCCTCGAGAGGCTGCTTGACATAAGCCTCCATATTTTCAGCTGGAGTAGTATAATTCAACATATTATCAATAAGTATATTAACATACTCCAACGTATAGCCGTACTCCTCAGCGATCTTCTCCTCCTCGTCAACATCTTGGCAATCAGCCACGCTGAAAACAGCCTCATACTGACGAGCATGCACCATCTCGTGAAAGACAGTGCTAATCTGTTCAACAAAAAACTGAATATCATCAGACACAATCATGGCGAGATTGAGCTTGATGGTATTGGTATCGTGACAATATGCTCCACAAAGAGAATGAAACTCCTCGACATTATCAGGCACAAAGAACTCCACATTGGGCGGGTTTTTAATATTCAGCAATTCAGCCACATGAGGCACAAGATTTTCAATCATATTCTTCTTATCTTCGGCATTAGCATTTTCAAAAGCCTCAGCCACGCCACAAGGGAACAATTCGTTCATAAGATCCTCCACTTCAGGAGGAGGCGAAGGGAGATTTTCAACTGGATAATCTCTCTTCCAGCCATTAAGTTTATTACGCAGCCACATCAAGGCGCTTCGTGTCCCGTGAAGAACGGCATTACAGACGCTTAGAGTACAATCTACAGTGTCAATAACCATATTTCCAACAAAGACGCCAAGATTACGCAATACAGATAAAAGTCCCATATTTTTTTTATTTATAAATCGACATGCAACGCTTCACACAAACACTATATGAAGCATCAAAAAAAAAGATAACAACAAGAGTTCATACATTTATTTGTATAATAAGAAGCAAAACACTATACCAAGAAATTCCACCACGACACAATATCATTCCAATATTGCGGGAAAAGATATGTTACAGCACCAAGAATGCCTTTTCTAATGCTCAGCAAAATAATAGTAGCATTAAAAAACCAAGCGACCAGCAGGAAGAGGAAGGACTTGGTATATCCCACCCTCTGAATGTCGGTTTGATACAAACGTGTTTGAGAGCAGAAACAGAGAATGTGGAATGCCAGGGAAAAACCAATAAAGAGATCGAAAAGGTACAACATTCTATTAGCCCCCATAATGCGCATCAACAGGAAAGCGAAAGTGAAAATAGGGAGGCAATAAGGAGCGAGGCTAATGAAAGTGCCGCCAAACTTTCTACCGCTATGACTAACCACGCCTTGACCTTCTTCAGCCTGCAATGAATGAATTTTGTGAAAAAACATCATACCGACAATAGCATGTGTCATTTCGTGAGACGTTGTTTGCGCCCACAACTCATTGCGAGAAAAAAGGGGGAACCTCCGTACAACAAAATAGGCAGCCATACCATACAGCATCCATTGATATGTGGCAATATGCTTACAGGCGAAAATCAAAATGGGGAAAAACTCCACACACGACAAAGCCAGAAAAAGCAATGCAATAGGGTAAAATAGATATTTCATATACTTAACATAAACCTGTGTTGTGAACAAGTCTTTTAGCAGAGCGGCAAGAGCTGCCACTCCGCCATGACTTGAGATGAGTGCTAATTAGAGGTCCAGTGTTTCGTCTCATTTTTTTTGTTCGTTTGTGTCTGGAGTACCTGTGTTCCCGTTGTTTGTCGTTGTCGCAGTACTTAAAGTCGTTGTATCATTCTTTGTCTGCTTGGATGTTTTTGGTTTACCTTTTTTAGGCACACTCTTCTTATCCGATGTTACTTTCTCAGGCTGCTCCACATTATTGGACAGAGCCTCATCATTAGACTGTTCTTCCTTCTTGACAGAATCGTTATCAACAACAGACTCAACAGTAGCATTTATGCCATCCGTCTCAGAATTTCTATCAGCCGACCTAACATCTTTAACAATAGTGTCTACATACCTACTGTCGTAAAACAGGGATGGTGTCAGTTTACTACCAGCATAGCCGCCAAGCAGATAAGCGCCAATAACACAACAGATAGCCAAAGCAGTCCAAAAGATATAACAACCAACATGCGACCTGCGATGAGGCTTATCTGTAGACTGACCGTCAATCGATTCCACGCTATGCACATTCAGATCATGCGATTCCACACTATGCACATTCAGATCATGCGATTCCACGCTATGCACTTTCAGCTCTTGCGATTCAACACTATGCACTTTCAGCTCTTGCGAATCCTCATCAGTCTCCATCTGAGCATCAGAAGTTTCATCCACCTGTGTCTGAGTTTCAATTTCAGAGAAGACGTCAAGATTTTTCGTTTCCACGAGAACAACAGTAACATTATCACGTCCCCCAGCATTGTTTGCGGCAGCAATAAGGTTATTAACCTTATCCTTAATAGACAAATCCTTATCAAGCTCAGCCTTCATAACATGCGAGGTAATCATATCACACAGACCGTCGGAGCAAAGCAGGAGAGTAGAGTTGGGCAGGAGAGGGAAAGTATTTACCTCAACATCCTTATCAAAGCCATCAAACTTCAGTTTATGGTCGCCTACGGTATTTTCAATAACATTACGACGTGGGTGGTTCATAGCCTGCTCTTCAGTCAAATGGCCGTTATCCTCCATATATCCCACAAGCGACTGGTCGTGAGATAGTTTTTTGAAGACGCCGTCAGCATATTGATACAGGCGAGTGTCACCGACATGAACCATGTGGAAGCATCGTTTCTCCACCTCGACAAGAATAGCCGTAAGAACGCAATTCATATTATAATACTGCGGTTGAGCCTCCTGCTGTTCAATAATGACATCATTTGCATAATCTACAGCCTGCTTCAGGAGGTCCACTCTATCGCCATTGGGATAGTCTTCGAGATATTCTACAATCTTTTTTTCAGCCAAAGCTGCGGCCACCTCGCCCCCCTCATAACCGCCTACGCCATCTATAGCGACAGCCAAGATATGCTTTTCGTCCCATATATATTGAGCGATAAAAGCATCCTCATTGTTTTTGCGAACTTTGCCGACATCAGTGTGTCCAAAAAAGGGTTCGTTAACAGTATCCATGGTACAATATTATTTTTTTTCAAAATATACAGAGACCTCTTCATTGATAAAGATATTAGACTTGTCAGCCAAGTCGTGCCAAACAACGTTGGCGCCATTGCTTACAGTCATTATGCGGCCATTGAGGCGCGTAGGGCCAAAGGCGGCAATGACAAAAACGTTTTCCGAAGGAAGAAACTTTATCTGCACATGAGAGTCCTTGACATTAGGATACTCCTTCAAGATAAAGAATTGGTTACCACCTCTTTTTTCATTCTTGCCAGAGATATGAAGAAGCTTGTCGACCATAGGGAAAGAATATCCATCATAGGACAATGTCGCCAACCCATTCTCCTCGTTAATATTAGACATGTCTCTAATCCTTTTAGTATCGCCACTCAAAGTTTCGTCAAAAAAGACTCTATACATGCCGCCACCCAAATCATCCACGGCGCGCAAGGCTTCTTTGTTAATATTATATCTATCTCCATTATTAGAATTGCTCAATCTGCAAGAATACGAAACATTGGGATTCTTCGTAGCTTTGCCAGAAGAGGCGCATTCCTGTGTTACCAGGGTAGATATAATAGCCAATTGTCCTCTTTGTACATCCAGTCTTTTAGACTCACCATTTTCAACAAAATCCACTTGCGTGCCAGCAAACTTAAATAGCCAATAAGTGGCAGAAGGAGTATAATCAGGATATTTGACACTCATTTCCTTAATAATCTCATAAAAAGATTTTACTATCTCAGGAACCACATGGGACAACGCCTGTAATCTTGCATTAAAATCGTCCTGGTTCATCACAATATGAAACGTCATAGGATAGAGCATACGGCCACCAACAGACTCGTTTTTGAGTTCCGTCATGAAATGAGCTTTCATTTCATCCAAGATTTTTTGATTGGTGAGTTGGTTCACTCCCAAATCATCCTTTTTCTTGTCCGCCTTAAAAAAATCCAAAATCTTTTCTAATACTTTCATGATTTTCTCTTATTTTATATTAAGCTTTTTTAAACAATAGGTGAACGTTTCTGCTCAACACGATATAATCGCCATCCTGCAAAGGGACAGGAGCATAGGCATCGTCGACTTCAATATCCCTTTCGCCTCTAATTACATGTGTACGCAAACCATTCATGCGCGTTCCGCCTTGTTCAACATACAGCATAAAGCCATACTTGTCAGAGAACGAGATATGAGCATGAGCACGGCTGACATACTTATTTTTCTCATGTTCCTTTGATTCGGGATTATCGTCGATGGCAATATGATTTACTCTGGGGAAGTTGTCAGAGGTGACGGTCTGCCTGCCAACACCGATGTTGTATCGCTGACCGGGAAGATTAACAATCTCTTCCGAGTCGATTTTGACGCACTCGCCACACAACGACCCATGTCCTGGAACGGAATATATCACAGCCTTATGCACAGCCTGAACTGCACCTATCTTCTTCACCTTTATAAAACAATGGTCCATAACTTCTGTAGCATTGTCGTCATGGTCGCTCATTTTTATTTCAATGGCGCCAAAATTCAGTCCCAGCTCATTGGAAATAGCTATCTTCAGATTACGTTCAAAATCATTCACCATCAAAGAATTGTAGAAAAGATTATCTTCAATCCATACCGTCAGCGAATACTCATTCATCGACATGGTGCTACCAGAAAAATTAGACCTCAAGGCTGCGACAATAGTATCGATCAGCTTGCTATTTCTGTCAATACAATTGTCAGGCTGCTTGCCACTGTCGGCTGGCTCCTGCTGCTTGCCAGTGTCGGCTGGCTCTTGCTGCTTGCCGTTGTCGGTTGGCTCCTGCTGCTTGCCAGCGTCGGCTGACTCCTGCTGCTTGCCACTGTCGGTTGGCTCCTGCTGCTTGCCGTTGATAAAATCAGCGATCCTTGCAAAAATACTTTTTTTCATACATATTAGGGTTTTTAACAATTATAATTCATAATCTTTTACTTGTTACCGAGTTGCTTGACGACGAAATCATGCAGTTCCTTGCCGTTGGCGAATCTGTCGGCGGGCTTCTTGGCGAGGCACTTCATAATGACTTCTTCCAGCCAGTCGGGGTAATCCTTGGTGTAGGTCTGACCTTTGTGCGACTTCTCGAAGGCGGCTTTACGCAATGGAAGGACAGGCTCTGGCGTCTTTTCTTTATGAGCTTCATACAACATTTTTCTGGCATCCTCAGGACAATTGTTCCTATAGTCATACATAAAAGGCACACGACCGGCAAGACACTCATACAGCACCACACCGAAACTATATATATCCGACTGGGATGTGATGCTGCCGCCATTCCATTTCTCTGGAGCCATGAACTCCGGCACGCCGTTGGCTAAACGGCTGCTACTCACCACCTCGTCGCCATCTATCGCCAAGTCGAAATCCATCAGCACATACGTCCCATTCTCACGTCGCATGATATTGCCAGAATGGATGTTGTTGTGAACGACTCTATATTTGTTTATAAGACGTTGCTTGGTCTCGTCATCTATCAACACCTTGCTACCATCATTGGGGTCGTCCTTAAGGTCATCCTCATCCCTGTTCATGCAGAACTTGTAGATGTCCTCGTGGCAATAGGCAAGGGCGTCGGAGATTTGAACCAAGAGATTCGTCACCTCGTCGACCTCGAGGAAGTTATCCTTCTTCTTGATGAGGTGTGCGACATCCATGCCATCGACATAACTCATCTCGACAAAAGCTCTCATATCCTTGAGACAAGGCTGAAAGATGTTTACAATGTTTGGGTGGCTGCCGTTGCCAAGACGCAACAAGACTTGACACTCCTCTAAAAATTTTTGGTATGCAGGATCCGATTCGCCGCCAGCGATAAGAGTTTTGAGCACCTTAATGGCACGGATATAGCCCAATTTGTTGTGGCGAACTTTGTAGACAGTGGCGAAGCCGCCATTGCCAAGTTCTTCTAACAGTGTATAATCTTCTAAAAATGACATGATGTATAAATTTTAATTATTGTTACTTTTTTTTTTTTTTACTCTTTCATTGTGTCAAAGCCCTTGCTGCAGGCGGTGGCTTCGCATGCACGCCAACAGCCAATAACCTTGGCGTTGCGCTATACTTTTTACTTTCTTTCATAACCTACATCTTGTTGATAATTATTATAAACTAAGGAATCAGGACGAGGCGGAAGCCGAGGTCGGAAGAGTAACGATTAACACCTAAATCGCTACGCACAGCAACCCCGCATGATTCGGCGCTAAACCTCATACTTCCACCACGAACCACACGTTCAGTATTGGGAGTGCTGTTGACAGGATTGCGAGATGGGGAGTTGGAATAAAAACTATTTGAATGCCAATCAAGGCACCATTCCATAACATTACCGCTCATATCGTAGATGCCCAGCTCGTTGGGCAGCAGCTGACCAACAGGATGTGTCTTGTCGCCACTGATGTCGTAATACCATGCAACAGAATCAACCCTATTGCTACCACTATAGGTATAACCCTTGCTCATATTGCCGCCACGAGCAGCAAACTCCCACTGCGCTTCTGAAGGCAGAGAGAAGCGCAGACCTGTCAACTGATTAATTTTCAAGACAAACTGATAGCAGTCTCTCCAACTTACACTTTCGACAGGATTGTTCATTCCCTCAAAATAAGACGGCTTGTTGTCCATCACCGCCAGCCATAGGGCTTGCGTAACCTCATACTTGCCAATATAGTAGCCATCGAGAGTTACGCTATGCACAGGTTGTTCGCCATTGTAGCCGTAATCGCTGCCCATTTGAAATGTGCCGCCTTCCACCCACACCATGTCGAACGACACGCCGTTGACAGTAATAGTTTTTACGCTGTTATAGATGTCAGTACACGCAAGATCACCATTGCACAACTGGACATAGGCGACATGCTGACAGGTGTCATGCTGAGCAAAGAGACTGAGAGAGAGCAGCCAAGCAAAAGAAAACAACAAAAACTTTTTCATAAAATAAACATTATTTTAGATCAAAACAAAATTAAACATATAACCTTTGTTAGCGTTGTCGTACATCTGACATTTATTTATAATGTATACGAACGATATTCGTTTTTTCTCATATAGCCTACATCTTGTTGATATTTGTTGTCAACTAAGGAAGCAGAACGAGGCGAAGACCTATTCTGATGTTTTGGAACGTAGGCTCATGGAAGGCTCGTCGCGTCAGTTCGCAATGCTTGGCATCGCCATCCCAACTGCCGCCACGATAGATACGATAGGCGGATTTCTTTTTGTTGACAGGATTACGAGACGGGGATTGAGAATAATAGTTTTCCGAATACCAATCCTGACACAGCTCCCACACATTACCAGTCATATCGTAGATGCCAAGATCGTTTGGTTTTTTTTGACCTACGGGATGCGTACCTTTATTGCTATTGCCACAATACCACGCCACGCGATCTATTTTTTTGCCACCACTATAACTGTAATCCCTGCACTTGCCGCCGCCACGAGCGGCGTACTCCCATTGAGCCTCGGTAGGCAACGCGAACTTCATGCCAGTAAGTTTGTTGAGTTTTTTTACAAATTCATGAGCATCATTCCAACATACCTTATCCACCGGATTGTAACTCCCTTTGAAATGAGAAGGGTTGCTGCCCATGACAGCCTGATAGAGGGCTTGCGTAACCTCGTACTTGCCAATATAGTAGCCGTCGAGAGTTACGCTATGCACAGGCTTCTCATTGTCATTGCCATCATTGCTACCCATCTGGAAGGTGCCACCTTCGACCCACACCATCTCGAACGACACACCATTGACAGTAACTGTCTTGATATTTGCATTGGTTGATGTGCTTCGAGTCTTATCTTTTCCACTTTTCTTAGATTGTAATCGAGACTCGAAATCCTTGTCGACCTTTTTTGTCAATTTCTTATAGACCGTATACTGCCTTTCAGCATCATCAACCCTGCCCTCGCTCAATGCCTTATTGGCACTACGCAAGTACTTGTCGTACTCGGATTGTGCAAAGAGAGAGATAGAGACAACAAGAGTCAACAATAGCATCAAGACTTTTTTCATAATACTTCCAGTAGTGTGTAATCCTCCAAAAAAGACATTGTCAAATAAGGTTAAGGTCAATCCAAATATTAAGAAAAAAAAATTATCACATACCAAGCGCCCCTTCCAAAGCACGTATCTGTTTGTTTTTACTATCTATATCATCGTCTTTACTTTTTATTTCAGACTGCAACTGCCTGATTTTTTTATCCTTTGCATCCATATCGCTTTGGGTGTATCTGCCCTTGTTATTCAACTCAGACTGCAACTGCCTGATTTTTTTATCCTTCGCATCCATATCGCTTTGGGTGTATCTGCCAGAGCCAGACTTGGCAGCAAGCTGTTGTTTAAGGTTGCTTACCTCCTTATTGAGCTGCTTGATTTCGTTATTCTTCGCATCCATATCGCCTTGAGAATACTTGCCTTTACCAGACTTGGCGGCAAGCTGTTGTTTAAGACTGCTCACATCCGCATTGAGCTGTTCAATCTCGTTATTCTTTTTGTTCTGCATTGAACTATATTCGTTTTTCAACTTGCTGTTTTCAGCACTCTCATCAAAATACGACATAAAACCCACAGCACAAAGGACAAGCAGAGCCACGAGTATGGAGTAGAAAACAGGCTTGCTGACACCATTTTTATTTTTTAGGTCTTCAACCTCTTGTTGCAACCGACTGTTGTCTTTTTTCAAATTATTTATCTCATTGGTTGCCGAAGAGATGGTCGATGACAATTTTTGCAGCCGCATTTCAAGATCCTTTTTCTCCTTGTCGAGAGCGGCCTTCTCGCCACGAAGTTTGTTGATAGTGTCTGCATCGCCATCATGACCTTTGGACAGCAGCCGCAGAGCTTCGTTTTCCGTTTGATATGTCTTTATCTTCCCTTCCAACGAGAGCTTGGCCGTCTCCAGTTCTTTCAGACGATTTTGCAAATCGACAACAAGTTTATCTACATCCTTTTGATTAGCAGGAGTTTTAATATTATTTATCTCGTTCTGGAGCGAGGCGACCTGCTGTTCAAGACGCGTTATCTGTTCGTTGGCCTTTTTCAACCTGCTGTCTGACCCATTGCCGATGTGCCTTGCGACATAATCGTAGAGTTC
>JAZRVD010000179.1:0-12496 GCA_045598945.1 Bacteroidales bacterium
CCTTTTGTTGGTAGTCATCAATATCCTCACCGACCTCCTCTACGCCATCCTCGACCCCCGTGTGCGTCTGTCTAACTAATATCGGCAGTTTGGTGCAACGATGGTGTAATAATTACACATCTTTATAATGATTTTTAATATTGTTTAACATTGGAATATGTTGTTTCTGCAATGTGAGGCGTTTGCTTTGTCGTTGAAAATGATGTACTTCTAAGCATTATGATTTTTTTTTAGAGTTCTGTGTGTGAAAAGTACACAATAATAATATTATTACTTGTAATTTTGTACCACTAAATTAATTCTGATGAAATACAACGAAAGCACTCAATTGTATGAGTCAAAATATTGGCATCCTGCATTGACAACAGATGCTGTAGTTTTTGGATTTGACAAAGAAGATAGTTCCATTCAAATTCTTCTTATAAAAAGGGGAAAAGCGAAGAAGGGCGAAGTACCTGCTTTTGAAGGCTGTTGGGCGTTGCCAGGTGGTTTTGTTCAAAAAGATGAAACAACAGATGAATGTGTAAAGAGAGAGCTGCTTGAAGAATCTTCTATGAAGCTTTTTGATAATGAAAAAGGAATAGAACCAGAATTTTTGGAACAATTAAAGACGTACTCTGGCAAGAATCGCGACCCACGTGAATATGTGGTTACGGTTGCCTATTACGCTCTTGTAAAAAAGGATAAATACCGTATAAAAAGTGGTAGTGATGCAGCGGAAGCCAGATGGTTTTCTGTCGAACAAGTCAAAGAACTTGAACTGGCTTTTGATCATGCTCAGATAATTCAAGATGCAATAGAAAGGCTACGAGAAAGGATTCACTTTGAACCTATAGGTTTCAATCTGTTGGATGATATGTTTACTATGCCTCAATTACACAATATCTATCTGTCTATTTTGAATCCACCAGAGAATGCTTCAATTAGAGATCGAAGGAATTTTCCAAGAAAGATGCTTAAGTTGGGCTATATTAAGGAAACCAATAAGAAAGTTCAAGGTACACCTTATAAACAACCGAAATTATTCTCATTTGTTCCAGAAGCATATAAAAATGCAAAAAAAATGGGGATGCGACTGGAATTTTAATCCTTATATTTATCACCTCCCTAAACAGGGAGGTTTTTATGGCACAAAATGTCTTTGTGTTAATAGGACATAAAGGGCTTTGGGAAATAATATTTTTTTGCTCTCTCTTCTTTGTGTATATCTTACATTAAGACAATAAAGTTTTATCACTAAAAAAATCAAAAATATGAGTTTAATCGATTTTATGAAAAGCCGTTTAAAGGCAAATGCTGACCAAGCTTCAGCATGTTCTAAAAATGACTCGCCTGTTGCTTCAATAGGAGAACAAAAGGGCGACAGCGATTCTGGAAAAGGAGAAAACGAAGGCTTTCGCAATGAATGTTCTTCAAACAAAGCAGATGCACCTGCGGATCAAAAAACATGTTCGAAAAAATCAGAAAAGAAATCTGGCAAAATGCAAGTCTATAATCTCATTATTGTAGATGAAAGTGGATCAATGTCTGGATTATCTGACGTTACTCTTTCTGGCATTAACGAAACCATAAATACAATTTGTGAAGCTCAAAAGGAGTATTTCGATGTACAGGAACATTTTCTTACGTTAGTTACGTTTGACGAACGTAACAACAAGCGAGTGCCAGCTGTTCGTACAATTATAGATGCAAAGCCTATTTTTGAAGTGGCGGATTTTTCAGATTATCATCCACAGGGGGGTACTCCGTTGTATGATGCAATGGGATATTCAATAAGTAAATTGCAGGAAAAAATCTGTAATAATGAGAATGCTACTGGAGTTGTAACCATTCTTACGGATGGTCTGGAGAATGCTTCTCAACATTGGAGTGTTAATGATCTGAGAAGACTGATTGATAGGCTGAAGGAAGATGGTTGGACTTTTTCATACATGGGTTCTGCTCATGATGTCAAAGAAGTTACGGATTTGCTATCTATTGACAACGTGTTGGAGTTTAGTCACGATTCTCAAGGAGCATGCAATACCTGGGGACGAGAACGCTCTTCAAAACGTTTCTTATTTAGAAAAATGGCAGAAGAGTTTGACGACAATGAAAGTTGGGAAGAAAAGAGAAGTCGCAGAAAAAGATATAACAAGGAATATTATGACGACAGGGTTACCAAAGATTTCGTCTCCATGCTTGCTCCCAATGAGGTGTTTGTCTTCGGCAGCAATTCTAAAGGAATTCATAATGGTAATGCAGCGTATGCAGCATTACAGAAGTATGGTGCACAGATGGGCATAGGTGAGGGCATTCAAGGCCAGTCGTATGCAATCCCTTCCACTGATGGATTGCGTCTTTTGTCAGAAGCAATTCATAGATTTTGCGTTTATGCAAGAAGACATCCAGAACAGAGGTTTCTTGTAACAAAAATTGGTTGTGGTTCAGCAGGTTATTCACCACGAGAAATAGCACCAATGTTTAGAGAAGCTATAGAGTTGGAAAATATCTCATTGCCTATGGAGTTTTGGGAAGCACTTGGATTAAAAATTTTCAAATAAATTTTTTCTTGTGCAAAAAGGTTGCACTTGCACTGTGTAACTTTGCAGTCGTCAAACAAAAAAATATTTCGTTATGGATTCTTCTCTTGCTCGTTTAGTCAACTCCGCTTTGCCTTCTGTTCAGGGCGTAACCTACAATCCGGATAAAAACATCTTTCTCACCTCTGGCTACACCAGTGCGGCAGGCAACACCTATTTTCAAGGTATTCGCCTCTCCGACCGTCTGGCGATAGTTATGAATATAGGTGAAGGCTATGCCCATACTTTCCTCAATGGATTGCAGCTTTTCTGCTTCGATGGGCGAAACCGCAAGCTTATAGGCTCGCGCGAGTACAACACATGCTTCTTCGATGAGGATTTTGCCAAGAAGGAGTCAATGGAGATACTTCTCGACTATATGAAGTCGCAAGCTCGTATGCGGCATATATGTATGTCCGACTATGAGCTCAAGTCTTATGCTAAGGCACAGATAGCCGCTACGATAAGCTCTTTAAAACAAATTGCTAACAACTAAAAAACATTTTTAATATGGCTAACAGAAATTTTTCATCCTATTCAAGTTCAGAAAACGGTGACTGGAAACCTGATGATTCTGATGGCGATTATGATATTAATCATGATGCCAAAACATTTAAAAGACGTTTTTTTTATATCAACTTCCTCGACAGATATGGTCACTACGATGATTCGTATTCTGAGTGCTTCCAAGACGATGGAAGGCATGCACGCAACAAGGCGAAGTGGTATCAGCGCAACAAGTGGGCTTTGACAGAAATACCCTATCAGGTAGTCAAGATAAGCCTCTACGACAGTCACAGCGGTCATGTGGAATATTTCGACCTTATGGATTAAAACGCTCTTGCAACACCATTGCAATGACGTTGTAACACTATTGCAATACAATTTCAAAGCAAAATCTAAAAAACACATTTATTATGGCAACAAATAGCAGTATCTCCAATAGTTTTATCGACACGATTCTTCCATATTATGGTCAAGAACGCCAGGCTTCGCCTATATGGGATGAGTCAAGACAGATGTTTATCGTCGACCAGTACACCTCTCAAGCCGGACACACCTATTATCTTGGCGTGCGTTTCTCTGAGCGCATTGTTACTGTCATTCATATTGGTCTCTTTCACAACTGGACCTATTTTAATGGCTTGGACATGTATACCTTTAATGGCACCAAACGCGAGCTGATAGGGCAGGTCAAGTCGGACAATTATTATCATGAAGAGGAAGTGCGTGCCTTGTCGGTCAAGATGCTTAAGGATTATATGGTCAGTCAGCTCAAGATGAGTCATAAGCATTACGATGAAGATCAAGTGGACAGTCAGGCACGTCAGATTATTTCCAATAGCTGTTATTCGCTTCTCTCCGACAACGAAAGCTTAAAACTTTTTGACGAGATGAAGCCTTTGCTTCTCGAAATTCGTAGCGAGTTTAAGCAACTTAATTAATCCTCTTTTTTTTGATGGCAAATTTTGTAGACAATGAGGCAAAAGGTGTCTTGCAAATCGACGACACCAACGACAGGATGATGCAAGCATATCAGCTTGTGGCAGAGACCAACCAAAGTTTTTTCCTTACTGGTAGGGCTGGCACAGGCAAGACCACTTTCTTGCGCAATATACAGAAACTGGTCGACAAGCAATTTGTCGTCGTCGCTCCTACGGGTATAGCTGCCATTGTGGCTGAAGGTGTTACTATACATTCTTTTTTTGGTCTCGATCTTAATGTGCAAGGACCGACCGACATTGGCAAGCATATCAATGCTGACAAGCGTCGCATCATTCTCTCTTGCGACACCATCATCATCGACGAGGTCTCTATGCTGCGGTGCGATATTCTCGACGCCATAGAACGCACGCTGCGTTATATTACCAAGTCCAACCTTCCTTTTGGCGGCAAGCAGATAATCTTTGTTGGCGACCTCTTTCAGCTGCCGCCTGTCCTCAAGTCGGGTGTAGAGATGGATGCCATGGAGGCTTATTACGGTACCACTGAGCCGTTCTTCTTCAAGGCGCATATATTCAACTTTATCTCTTTGCCAACGATAGAGTTTGTCAAAGTATACAGACAGGAGGAACAGCTGTTTCTCAATATTCTCAATGACATACGCAATGGTGTGGCTACCGAAGAAGACCTTGCCGAGCTCAACGCACGTTGTCTTGAGCCAGAAGGCGAGGATAGCATTATCTCGCTTACCCCATACAAGGAGCGTGCCAACACTATCAATAGTACCCATCTTGAAAAACTTGCCTCCAAGGCAATGGAATATGAAGGTGTTGTAGATGGTAAGTTTGGCAAGACCAACAAGGACGGCGAGTATCTCGACGACAGCATGCCAGCACCAGTGCATTTGCTGCTAAAGCAAGGTGCTCAGGTTATGTTTACTCGCAACGACATGGCAGGCCGTTGGGTAAATGGCACTATCGGTGTTGTCGACAAGCTTACAAAAGGTGGTATAGAGGTGCGTATAGGTAAAAGTGTGTATGTGGTGGAACATGCTGAATGGAAAGAGTATGAATACAAGTTCGACAAGTCTACGTCGCATCTAAACAAAAACGAGATAGGCTCATTTAAGCAATATCCGCTGCGGTTGGCATGGGCTATCACCATACATAAAAGTCAGGGACTTACCTTCGACAAGATGAAACTCGATCTTTCACGTGGCACTTTTGCCACAGGTCAGCTCTATGTGGCGCTGAGCCGTGTCCGTTCTCTTGACGGACTATATCTTGCCAAGCCTATCAAATTGTCTGATGTCAAGACACATCGCGATGTACTTAACTATGCTGCTGGCTTCAACAACGACACAGTGATAGAAGCTCAGATAGCCGAAGGCAAGAGGCTCTACCCCTATCTCAAGTCAAAAGATTACGATGGCGCCGTGCAGTTGTATATGCAGCTTGCGCAGCAAGCTATATGCAGTGGCAATCATCGTGAAGCATGCTTGTTGTTCAAAAAGATGTTCAATGTCATGGGCTTGGACGACGTGCTGCTCAATACTTGCAACGATAGCTATATCAATCCTGCCGACACCTCTTTGGCTTGGTTCAACAATGCCGTCGTCTCGCTCTATGGCGGCAACTACGACAAGGCTATCGAGTATGCCGACAAGATCCTTGCCAAGCGTCAGCTCTATGAAGCTTATTATGTCAAGGTAAGAGCCTGCTATTGTTTAGGTCGCTACAAAGATGCGGACGAGATAAATAGTTTTCTCGGCGACTTCCTCAAGTACGACAAAGGCGGTGCAGGCTACGACATGAAATACATCTTCTCCTTTGCCAATGTTAACGAAAAGGTGGGCGACCCTTATCTTAATGCTTACCAGCTGCTGGTAACAGATAATCCCGAATATCTCACAGCCTTAAGCTCATTTCATGCAGCCATGCATCGTGCCAATCGTCGCCTGATAGCCGAAGGCAATGATAAAAAGTCTACATTGGTAAAAAAGTTCAACAATACCAAAACCACCGCCACCTTCATCGCTGCTGCAAAGCCTTTGGCAAAAGAAGAAGAGTACAAAACCCTGTTAAGCGTAATAGAAAGTCAAAGCTTCGATTAAGGTGTTGTATCTTGCTTTTTTCCTGTAATATTTTTGTTGTATTTGATTTTGTGGTAATTTGTTGTATAAAATCAGTATCTTTGCAAAATGTTGTATAAGGCTGAACGATGAGTAATTTTGTTTATCCAGTAGATACTGACCAGTTTGAACAGATTCGTGAGGATGGAAAGCTTTATGTTGACAAGACAGCGATGATCTATGATATTGTCAATGTAAAGAAGTTTCAATATGTCTTTCTCGCTCGTCCTCGTAGATTTGGCAAGTCGTTGTTGTGTAATACGTTCAAAGCGTATTTTCAAGGTCAGAGACATCTCTTCGAGGGGTTGAAGATTTTTGATCTTGAAAAGTCTTGGAAACATTATCCTGTATTTCATTTCAATTTAGGCGGTCTTAAGAATGTTACTGTTCCTGAAGCTCGAACAAAGCTGGAGTCTTTGATTAGGGAATATGAGAATATCTATGGTCGCGACAATCTTTCTTTAAGTCCTGGCGACCGTTTCAAGGATCTGATACATAATGCTTATAAGAAGTGTGGTGAAAAGGTCGTGGTTATCTTTGACGAGTATGATGCGGCTATTGTCAGGCTGATGTACGATGCAGCGCAGCTGGCTGAGATGCGTGCTATGCTGCGTGAGTTTTATCAAGTGTTGAAGGATGAGGGAGCTTACCTTCGGTTTGTGTTTATCACTGGTGTTACCAAGTTTTCCCAATTAAGTATTTTCTCTGAATTGAACAATCTCAAGCAGATCTCGATGTTTGACGACTATTCGGGTGTTTGCGGCATCACCCAGCAAGAGCTTGACACTGTGCTACGTCCTTGTGTGGAAGAATATGCGGAAAAACTAAATATAACAACTTGCGAGGCATATTCTTTGTTGAAAAAGAATTATGATGGTTATCATTTTTCGGAGAACAGTCAGGATATCTATGCTCCGTATAGTTTGTTGAATGCTCTTAATGATAATGCCACAAGGCAGTATTGGTTTGAGACGGGCACAATGACTGCGTTGATAGAACATCTGAAACATTATCCTTCGTTTAATCCTTTGGATTTTGATGGTGCTGAGTTGTCGCTTAGCGCTTTCGATGCTCCGTGCGAGAAGGCCAGGACTCCTTTGCCATTGCTTTATCAGAGTGGGTGTTTGACGATAGATTCGTATGACAGAGAGTTGAATTCATATATGCTTCATTTTCCGAATTTTGAGGTGCGACAAGGCATGGTAGATGGTTTGACTAACTATCTGATGGATACCGACGATTTGGAACGCGATGCTGTTGTGCTGAAGATGGCTCGTGCTTTTAGAGGAGGAAATCTGTCGTCGGCACTTGCCGAATTTCGTTCTTATCTGGCATCTATGCCGTATGAGGTTATTACAAAAAAAGAGTGGCTGAATAAGAAAAAGTGTGAGGCTTTTTATAAACTTATAATGTATGTTGTCTTTTCTCTTTTGAATAGCAAGGTTGACACAGAGGTGAGAAGTGTGCTTGGAAGGGCGGACGTGGTTGTCAAGACCAAGTCTGATGTCTTTGTTCTTGAGCTGAAGGTGGACGATACAGTAGATAATGCCTTGTCGCAGATTGATGACAAAGGCTATGCTATCCCGTATGAGGCCGATGACCGTAGAGTGACGAAATGTGGTGTGTCTATATCATCGGAACATCGCAATATTGTACATTGGCGTATAGTAGATATGGCTGGCAGTGTAGTAGATGAAAAAATATTCTAATTGAGATAATTGGCTGCCGATTTTTTTTAGATAGTTTTGTAACGTATGGGTATATATATCAATAAGGGTAACGAAGGCTTTTCGTCAGCATTGAGGGGACGATATGTCGACAAGACGGGGCTTATTGCTTTTGTCAATGAGACGCTTGGCACAGAGCGTCGGTATACATGTGTAACACGTTGTCGTCGCTTTGGAAAGTCTATGTCGGCAAAGATGTTGTATGCCTATTACGATAAGTCGTGTGATAGCAGCGAGTTGTTTGATAATCTTGATATAGCAAAAGCAGCTACATATAGGAAATATCTTAACAAGTACCCAGTGATAAGTCTCGACATAACTTCTTTTACAACAAGATATAGAAATGATGAGGCTTTGGTGAGGCATATTCAGGACAATGTAAAGACTGATGTACTGGAATGTTACCCTGATGTTGATACCTCTGATGATGATGACTTGATGGAGGCGTTGTTAAAAATAACGATGCAAACTGGAGAACGTTTTATTGTCATCATTGACGAGTGGGACGCTATACTTCGTGAGATGTCTGGCAAGGAGCATCTGATAAATGAGTATCTGGATTTGTTGCGACGAATGTTTAAGGGGGATAACTCTGACAGGGTTTTCGCTGCTGTTTATATGACAGGCATTTTACCGATAAAGAAGTATAGTACGCAGTCTGCACTTAACAATTTTAGGGAGTATTCTGTTGTCAGTCCGGGAAAGACTGAATCTTTTTTTGGCTTTACTACGTCGGAAGTGGCCACGCTTGTTGAGGACGAGTCGTTAAGTGTCGACGAGCTAAAGGACTGGTATGATGGCTATTCTATTGGCAGGGTGTCGTCGGTATACAATCCGTATTCTGTTATAGAGGCTGTGGCAAACGGGTATTGTGGCAATAATTGGTCTAAGACAGGTGCTTACGAGTATGTGTCGACATATATAAAGCGGAATTATGACGGATTGAAGGACGATGTTATCATGATGTTGGCAGGTGGACGGTGCCGAGTTAATACAACAAAGTTTCAAAATGACCTTAGTGTTATAACATGCAAGGACGATGTGCTTACCGTTCTTATCCATTTGGGGTATTTGGCGTATGATATGGTAAAAGGAGAGTGCTATATTCCAAATAAAGAAGTGCAGATGGAGATGACCAATGCCATCGAGGCTACTGATTGGGACAGGTTGAATGAGGCTTTGACAGCGTCGGAAAAGCTGTTGAAAGATACATTAGCGATGAACGAGGAGGCTGTGGCAAACGGAATAGAGTTGGCTCATGATTCGGAAACAAGTATTTTGTCGTATAACGATGAGAACTCTTTGTCGTGTGTGCTTTCTATAGCTTACTATTATGCCAGGAATGATTATGTTATCCATCGTGAGATGGCGACAGGCAAAGGCTTTGCTGATTTGGTGCTTGTTCCTCGTCGCAATGTCGATATGCCGGCATTAGTTGTAGAGTTGAAGTACAACAAGAAGGTTGAGTCGGCTATTGAACACATACGACAAAAGAATTATCCGTCAAAGGTGGCAGATTATGTCGGCAATATCTTGCTTGTAGCTATCAGTTACGACAAGAACGGCCCTGACGGCAAGAGGCACAGCTGTATTATTGAGAGGTGTTGAGCCTTTTTGTCTGTTACATACGTTGCAGAAATTCAACATCTGATGTATGTAACAGTATATCTTCGTGCCTATTCGTTGTTTGTAGCTTGTTGCAATATTGTTGCGAACTCGCTTGGATGCGGTGTGTTGCACTCTTTTGGTTTTCTAAGCGAGAAGTTCTTGACATGTTTTTGTTTGCTAAAAAGTGATAGAATGTAAAAAGGGGATGCAATGTTGAGTATGCACCCCTTTTTCTTTGTGTCGGATAGGCTGGTGGAGCTATTCGTTCTTGACGTAAAGGTTGCAGCAGCATTTGTCGCGCAGACGGTAGCTCTCGCAGGGGCACTGCAGGTCGCCGTCGTTCTCTGGATGATGGCAGGGACAGTCGCCGTTGTTGGCGTTGCAACGTGTGATGATGGCGTTGACAACTTTCTCGTTTTCGTTTAGATGCCAGCCTTCGCGAATGTTGGCAATAACGCTTTCTTTTGTTATCATAGTGTTTGTTTTTTGATGTTTTTTTATTGTTTCAAACTGCAAAAATACTATTTTTTTTGCAATCAACTGTTTTTTCGTATCTTTGCTTTCGTTTTTGTGAGTATTCTTTAGCATGGAGCCATTGGCATTGAGAGGGAGAAAGTGGTGAGGGGTTGTGCTGGTAATGTTTTGTGGCTCAATATGCTATTCGTGCGTTTCTTTTACTGCTGACTCTTTGTTGTGTGAGGAGTGGGAGTGTTGTTTTTTGTATTAAAAGAGTGGGCTTGTTTGTTTCTTTTTTTTTGCACTGTTGTATACTTTGGTACGCCGACTTGTTTTTTTCTTTGTATGTCTCGTTGCCGCTCTGGTTATAGAGGGGCGCTGTTTTGCCGACAGCCGTATACCGTCTGTCGACACTCTGCGTCTTAAGCTTTGTTCGGGCGAGACGGCTACAGTGCTGGAACCTTTCGACGACAGTGCGCATCTGGGGCTTCGCTGTCGTGGTGCTGCGTTGGTCAACTCGGTGTATGGCAATGAGATATCGGTCTATCTGTCGTTCAACCCATGCTCGTCTAAGGATACTTTGCTGGTCTACGATGGCACCAACCGTTCGGCTCCGCTGCTGGGCAGCTACAACCGCTCGGCGCGTTTTGGCGTCGCTCTCACCGCTTCGTCGGGGCATCTGCTGATATGCTATAGCAGTGCGGGGTCGGATTCCTGTTTCACTTTTTTCACTGTCAATGTTACAGACATTGGCGTGGGCGCTGTGTCGGTGAGCAATATTACAGGCGTTACAGCCAATTTTGACTGGAACGATCCTTCGGGCAATACCAATATGTGGACCATTCGTTATGGCACGTCGCCTAACAACCTCAACGGCATTACCCATGCCAGGTCGCATCCTTATACGCTGCAGGGGTTGACAGAGCTGACAACCTATTATTATCGTGTATATCAGTCGGACAGTGTCGACATTCCAAGTTCGCAATGTCCGATGGAGTCGTTCCGCACCACTTGCGACTACGATTTGCGAGAGTGTATAAACTGCACCGATTTGACCTCCTGCCGTGTTACCGCCACATACGGCTCTTTTTCATATCCTGAGGCCTCGGTAGGCGTTGTCGACAATGGGCCTGGCAGTCCCTATTCGCGTCATACGGTGCATACCAATCCTAACGAGGTGGACCCGCGCACGGTCTATGGTGGTCAGGGACTTAAGGTGGTGCCGCCGGGCGAAGTGTCGTGTGTGCGGTTGGGCAACTGGAACAACGGCGGTCAGGGTGAGTGTTTGAAATATCGCTACAAGGTGGACACCTTGGTCAACGACTTGTTGATATTGAAGTATGCCGCAGTGCTCGAACAGCCAGGACATGGCAAGAACGACCAGCCTCGTTTTGACTTTAAGATTACCGACGAGTATGGCAATTCTATCGACCCGTCGTGCAACTCGGCGTTGTTTATACCCGGCTATACCTCAACACCTTGGAGAAATGGCGCCAATGGCGTGGTGTGGAAGGACTGGACCACTGTCGGTCTCGACCTCACGCCGTTGCATGGCCGTACAATCTATGTTACGTTGACCACCAAGGACTGTATCTACTCGGCGCACTATGGCTATGCCTATTTTGTGTTGAAATGTGGCAATCGTCGCATCGAGTCGCTGCATTGCGGCGCCGATGTCGCCAATACGTTCAAGGCGCCAGAAGGCTTTACCTATCAGTGGTACAACTCCAACAACCCTTCGCAGATACTCTCTACTGCCGACACCCTGTTTGTCGATGCTATTGGAGTGTACAACTGCCGCATGCGTTTCACCGGCAGCGACCCTACTGCCACGTGTGAGTTTGTCTCCACCGCTGTGGCTGGTCCTCGCTTTCCGTATGCTCGCTTTACGACGCGTTGTACCGACACGGTAAACTGCAAGTTCCGTTTTACTATGACCAACAACAGCGTTATCGCCGAAGACGATGCGCACACAAGGTTGACCACCTTCCCTTGCGAGAGTTACGAGTGGGTGATAGACGACACGCTGCACTTCTATACCACCAACCTTACTTACGACTTTCCTTACGGCTATCACACTATAAAGCTTATGGCAAAGCTTAGCGGTGGGCTGTGTACCGATATACAGATAGATACTATATATCGCTATCCTGTCTGTCGCACCTATGACACAGTGTGGCCTTCGATATGCGACGATAGCACCCTGCACTGGTTCGACCCGCTTTTCCGCTATTATGACACATTGTTGCGAACGCCTGGACTTTATCGTGTAGACACCGGCCTTTTTACCTTTGTCAATATTCTTGAGGTGCGTCCGACGGGCTTGGTAGACACGGCGGCAAATGTCTGCGACAGCTTTTATTGGGACTATGGCAAGGAGGTGGAGTCGGCGCTCCTCACTCGCAAGCTTCGCACCACGCGCGACTGCGACAGCACGCGTATCTTGCACCTTACTATCCGCAAGTCTACCGACACCTTGTTTTTTGACACCTGCGTCGAGAACGACCTGCCGCGTCATGTGGGCGGACATATTGTCGGCGACAGCGTGAGAGACACTATTCTGCATACCG
>JAZRVD010000180.1:0-20481 GCA_045598945.1 Bacteroidales bacterium
ATCACAAAAAAAATGAAAAGAAAAATATTACTTTTGCAAAAATGTTTTTTTTACGAAAAAAGCAAATTAATACAACTATCCCCATGTCAGGCAACCTTATCATAAGCAAAGCCTCTGCAGGCTCAGGCAAGACTTTCAAACTGGTAAAGACATTTATAGAGATGTCTTTTGACGTAAACAAAGAAGACGAATTGAAATACAGGTTCAAACAAATTCTCGCCATCACATTTACCAACAAGGCAACGAGCGAGATGAAGTCTCGCATATTGACATATCTGCATGAGATAATGAACGACGCGACAAAGAGTGCCATGTCTCAAAGTATTGCCAATGAAGACAACGACAACAGATTTGGAACGACACTCACAGATAAATACAATACACTACAACGCTATGCAAGGATAGTACACAAAGCAATATTGCACAACTATTCCGACCTGTCGGTATGCACCATTGACAGTTTTGTGAACCGTGTGGTACAGACCTTTGCCCACGACCTCAACCTGCCTCTCAACTTTAACGTAACGCTCGACAACGACGATGTTACGCAGCATATCGTCGACAACCTTATGGCCACTGTGGGCGACAATCCTGACTCCGACCTTGCAAAGATGCTTGAAGAATTTGTCAACACAAAGATGGAAGACGATAAATCTGCAAATATCGAAAACGACATAAAAGAGCAATGCAAGAATTTATACGATGAAACAATCACCGAGTATCTTTCAAGTCTTAACACCTTGAACTACAACCAGGCAAAAGTGATAAACAGGGAACTTCTAAAAGCCAACGAAGAAGACAAGAAAGAAATATACACATTAGGAAAAGGCGTATACGATGCATGCATAAAATTAAGCGACAACGTAAAAGACTATTATCAGGGCGAAAGAGGACTTTACGGACTGCTGAAAAAAATAATAAATCGTAAAGATATAGCCGACCTGAAAATAAATAACTATTGCAAAAATTTTCATAACAGCAAAGCTCTAATCAACAACGAAATATTACATAAGAAAATCGGCGATCTTCTTACCCTTATAGAGAGCAAAAGAGTGATAATCGCCACTCGCAACAACATACGACGCTATATATTTACCGTCGCCTTGCTAAAAGAGCTCAATACAAAAGCTCAGGAATACTATCTCGAAGAAGGCACACTGCATATAAGTGAGTTCAACAAAAAAGTTAACGAAGCTATAAAAAACGAGCCAGCGCCGTTCATCTACGAACGCATAGGCAACCGCTACAGAAACTTTCTCATCGACGAGTTTCAAGACACTTCAATAATGCAATGGCAAAACCTGTTGCCATTGGTAGACAATAGCGTAAGCGGCGGCAACAGCTCGCTTATTGTAGGCGACGCCAAGCAAGCCATCTACCGTTTTAGGCAAGGCGACGCCAAACAGTTTATCGACCTTCCAAAAGTTGACAGCGATATGCACGGCAAGATTTTTCAAACGTGCCACACCTTCGAACCATTGGACACCAACTTCCGCACATGCAAAAATATTGTAGAGTTCAACAACCACCTATTTGAATGGATTGCCATAGGCGAGGGCGTTGATATAAACAAGATATACGTCGGCGACAATGCAGATACACCTGAGTTAAGACAAAAAAGTATAAAGGAGGGTGGATATGCAGAAGTGTCGTTTGTTGCCAAAGACGAAGAAAACAAGAAATTGTACCAAAACATCCTCAACATCATACAGCAGCAAGTTAATGTCCACGGCTATTCATACAATGACATCTGCATATTAGCAAGGAAAAATAAAGAATTGTCGGCAATCGGAACCTATCTATCCCAAAAAGGAATACCTGTCATCTCCAACGAATCGTTCCTTCTCAGCAACAGCAGCACCATACTGACTCTCATAAGCCTATTGCGACATATCGCCAAACCTCTTGACCAAAACATTGCAAAACAGCTGCTCGTTGCATTGCAAAGTATCGGCAAAACACCCACTCTCTCTACCGAAATCATAGACAACGCCGTCAACCCGGCAAAACTACTAAAGCAATACGCCGGCATAGATCTAAACACCGAATACATGAGCGGCTTGTCGCTCTACGACTGCTGCGAAGAGGTCGTGCGCGAATTACACCTCGCCGACCACGACCAAATATACATTTCCACCTTTCTCAACATTGTGGCCTCCTACTCGCAATTTCACAAAAACGACCTTGCCGAGTTTTTGGAATGGTACAACAAAAAAGCAGAAAAATTATCTGCAAAGAACGCAAGCAAACAAAACGCAGTGGAGCTGATGACAGTACACAAGTCGAAAGGGCTGGAAGCCAGAATTGTCATATACGCCATCTACCCCGACAAGAAACACAGCACCCCCTTATGGGTAAAGATAAATGAAGAGCAACGCAAAAAATTAAACGACAGCAATCTGCCCCCTATAATACACATATCCCAAAGTAAAGACAACCCAACAATATTCAACGAAGACTTTGCCATAGAAGAAACCAACGAGAAGATTGACAATCTAAATGTATTCTATGTTGCCATGACGCGTCCAAAAGACAAGATCTTTGTACTGGTTGAAACAACTGAAAAAGGTACCATTAGCAGCCTCTCTGGCGGATATCTTCAACAATTTAGAGACAAATGGGGCGCGATATCCCTCAATGGCGACAACACACAAAATTACCATGTTGGAGAAAACCAAACAAAGATAAGTGTTGACACCTCACAAGACGACACCATACCACTAAACACCATTAGCTACGACGGCTGGAGCGAAAGACTTGTAATAGCTCCCGAATCGCAAAAGACCATAGACAGCATATCTGCCAACATCGACTATGGCAACAAAGTGCATAGCATACTTTCAACCATAAAAACATCTGCCGACATAGGGCAAGCAATAAAAGATTATATTACAGAAGCCTCAAAAAACGGGACTGTGGAGGATGCTCAGCCATTAGACAAAGCAGTACGCAACGTTGTGGAGCACCCCGACTGCAACAAATTCTTTGCACCAAACGCAGAAGTCAAGACAGAATGCGACATACTATACAACGGGGAATTGCGCCGTCCCGACCGCATAGTGATAACAGACGCTGACACATACGTCGTCGATTTCAAGACCGGCAAGCCCAACGACAGCCACAAGCAGCAGGTAGCCGAATACTGCAACGCCATCACCGAAATGGGCTACCAAAACGTCTCTGGCCACCTGATATACATTGGCGATACAATAAGCGTCGAAAAAGTATAACAGCAAGCAGCGGCAACGGCAAAACGATAATGTTTTTGCCATATTGAAAATAATATGTAACTTTGCGTTTCGGTATAATAGCAACGAAATAAACATATAATATAATGGAAGACAACAAATTGTTTGGCGAATTTGAGCCGATAAGCACCGAAAAATGGGAAGAGGTTATCAACAAAGACCTGAAGGGAGCAGACTACGACAAGAAACTTGTATGGCACACCCTCGAAGGTTTCAACGTCAAGCCCTACTACCGTGCCGAAGACCTTGAAGGACTGGAGTATCTTGAAAGCAACCCAGCCGAAGCCCCTTATCTGCGTGGCAAGAATGCTAACAGCAACGTATGGGACATACGCCAAGACATCAACGCTGAAGACATCAACGAAATCAACGCCACCGCCATCGAAGCTATCAAACGCGGAGCCAACTCATTAGGCATCAACGTGCGCGCCGTAGAGACCGTTAGCGACATGGAGAGACTGCTGAAAGGCATCAATCCCGAAAACACAAAGCTCAACTTCAGCACCTGCGACCACCTCAAGAATATCAAAATCTTTGTAGAATACTTGCGCAAGAACGGCTACGACACCGCAAAGGTGGCTGGCAGCTGCGAGCAGGACATGTTCCGTTATGCACTGAAACATGGTGCCTTCCGCCACGGCGAAGAGGGCGACATGCAAAAATCGAAAGAACTTGTAGAATACTGCAAAGCCGAACTGCCACTGTTCCGCTGTCTTACCATTAACGCCAATATGGCGCACAATGCTGGCGGCAACATAGTGCAAGAACTGGGCTTCGGACTGGCTGCCGCCAACGAAATGATAGCCCGTCTTACCGACATGGGATGCAAATTAGAACATGTAGCATCGAGCATAGTGCTGTCGTTTGCCACTGGCAGCAACTACTTTATGGAGATAGCCAAGATACGCGCCGCCCGTCTGCTGTGGAGCAAGATGATAGAGCAGTACCACCCACAGTGCGACTGCGCTTACAAGGTATTTATCACCACCACCTCGTCGAAGTGGAACAAGTCGGTATACGACCCCTACGTCAACATGCTGCGTACAACCACAGAGACCATGTCGGCAGCCATCGCCGGTGCTGACGCCATAAGCACCATACCTTTCGACAGCGCCTACAAGCAGGCCGACGACTTCGGCTACCGTATAGCCCGCAACCAGCAGCTGCTGCTCAAAGAAGAGAGCTACATGGACAAGATTGTCGACCCCGCAGCTGGCAGCTACTACATCGAAAACCTCACCAACAGCGTAGCACAATACGCATGGGAGCTCTTTGTAAAAGTTGAAGAGAAAGGTGGCTTCTGTCAAGCCTTGCGCCAAGGTTTTGTACAGGACAAGATAGAGCACACCGCTCAACAACGCGACATGGACATAGCTACGCGCAAGACCACCATACTCGGCACCAACCAATATCCCAACCTCATCGAGTCGATGAGCGAGAAGATACAGCACAAAGGCTGTTGCTGCTGCTGTGGCAAAGAGAAAGGCAACGAGATACGCACCCTGCACCTCTACCGTGGAGCAGAAGCTTTTGAAGAGTTGCGTCTCGCCACCGAGCATGCCAACCATCGTCCCAAAGTGTTCCTGCTCACCTACGGCAACCTTGCCATGCGCAAGGCTCGCAGCGGCTTCGCCACCAACTACTTTGGTGTAGCCGGCCACGAGATTATCGACAACACAGGCTTCAAGACAGCCGAAGAGGGCGTAAAAGCAGCCTTGGCGACAAAAGCCGACATTGTAGTGATGTGCTCGAGCGACGACGAATACGCCGAAATAGCTCAAGAGGTATGCTATGGCCTAAAAGGCAAAGTGCGCAGCATAGTGCTTGCAGGCTATCCCAAAGACATGATAGAGACCTACAAAGGCTATGGCGTAGACGAATTTATCCATGTCAAGACCAACGCCTTGCAATGCCTTGCCAAGTTTAACAGCGAGCTGCTCTAACCAAGACATGCATTAGCTTTTCACTAACCAACCGTCTCAACGAGCAGCCACCTGCAACAAAGATAAAGCAGAGGGTCTCAACACCATTTGGGACCCTCTATTTTTAGACAAGTGAGCAAAACGAAGAAACATAAGACAGCCTACGGTCTTATCGACCAATACATACTTGGAAAATACATCAAGACATTCCTTGTGGCAATGGCATTGATTATTGTCATCGTCATCACTTTTGATGTGTCGGAAAAGATGGACGACTTTCTCGGCAGACAGGCTCCACTCAAAGAGATTGTAGTAGACTACTACCTCAACTTTATACCCGGCTTTGTCAACCTATACAGCCCGCTTTTCATCTTTATCAGCGTCATCTTCTTTACCAGCAAGATGGCAGGCAACACCGAACTGATAGCCATACTCGGCAGCGGCATAAGCTACCGCCGCATGCTCAGGCCTTATCTTGTAGGCTCGATATTCATATCGCTCATTGTTCTTGTACTCGGCATGTGGATAATACCTATAAGCAACCAGACTCTTGCAGAATTTGAAGGGAAGTACCTCAAGACACGCCACGAAAAGTTTTTCAACAACATACACTTCCAGCCCGCGCCAGGTGTGCAGGTATACGCCTCCAATTTTAGCATCGACAACCTCAACGCCTCACAGTTTAGACGCGACACCTACAACGACAATCGCGAGCTGATAGAACGCATGTCCGCCGACGACATAATATACGACACCACAAACGGCACATGGCAATGCTTCAACCTCTGCACCAGAACAATCAACGGCACCAGCGAGAAGCTATCCTTTGAATACAGCACCAAGAAAGACCTCGGCGTAGTGCCTGCCGACTTCAACCAGAAAGCGATAAAGATAGAGACACTCAACTCCACCGACCTATGGCACTACATACAACGCGAGAAGCTGCGCGGCAGCAAAAACGTCATTGAAGCCGAGATAGAATTTTACCAACGGTTGCTCAATCCTATCGCCATCATTATCATGACCGTTATCGGCGTGGCAGTGTCGTCGAAAAAAAGCCGTGGCGGCATAGGGCTACACCTCGCCATAGGCATCACTCTTGCATTCGCCTTTGTGGTATTTATGAAAATAAGCATCGTCTTTGCCACCAATGGCAACCTGCCACCTATATTAGCTGTGCTGATGCCTCAGTTTATCTTTGGCATAGCAGCCGTACTGCTGGTATGGAAAGCACCCAAATAACCATCTATACAAATGACCATAACAGAGATAGAGAATCAAATCATCGAAGAATTTGCATGCTACGACGACTGGATGGACAAATACGCCTACATTATCGAGCTGGGGCAAGATTGTCCCACCATCGACGAACACGACAAGGTGCCGGAAAACCTTATCAAAGGATGCCAGTCTAACGTATGGCTTAGCTGCAAATACTCCAACGGCACACTGCATTTCAAAGCCGACAGCGACGCCGTTATCACCAAAGGCATCATAAGCCTGCTGATACGAGCCCTCGACAATCAGACGCCAAACGACATACTATCGGCAGACCTGCACTTTATCGATGCCATAGGCCTGAAAGAAAGCCTCTCGCCAACACGTTCCAACGGACTGGCGTCGATGGTAAAACAAATGAAAATGTACGCCTTGGCTTTTAATAGCAACAATCAACAACCTTAACACCCTCACACCATTGACACCAACAAAAGAGACACTCAATAGCGCCATAGTCAATGTATTGCGCAATATATACGACCCAGAGATACCCGTCAATATCTACGACCTGAAACTCATCTACGGCATCGACATCGACGACGAGTTTAACGTGAAGATAACCATGACCATGACAGCACCCGACTGCCCAGAGGCAGAATACATGTTCAAAGAGGTGCACGACATGGTAACAGTCATAGAAGGCGTAAAAACAGTATCGGTAGAAGTAACCTTCGACCCACCATGGGACTTCAACAACCTAAGCGACGAAGTAAAAATGGAACTCGGTTTACTATAGTCCTCAGCAAACCTTTTCGAACACAAGAAACATCACCTTCATAAAAAGTCCACACCGTGCTAAAAAGGAAAAAAAGAGATTACCAAGCCATGTCGGTCAGCCAGCTGACATGGCACAGGTTTTGCGCCAACAAGCTGTCGATATGCAGCTTGTGCGTCATCGGGCTTCTTGTCGTAATAGCACTGCTGGGCTATCTCATTACGCCCGACTCCACACCATACTGCAACCAGCAATACCTTGAACTGGCATGCCAGAAGCCTTTTTCTCACGCCACCTTTGCTTGCGTGCCTGACGACAACGCCAAACAGACCTCTTTTTTCAACAAGATGCTGCACGGAGCCCCCCTGCCCTACACCGCCATACCCATCTATTCTCACACCACCGACAACAACGGCATAACCGTTGAGACATACACAGGCTCCACGCCCAACGATGGCGAGATTCTGCATTTCGACAACGACGACAACGTTACCATCAAAGAACGTACCTTTATTCTCGGCACCGACGCCTACGGCCGCGATGTGCTAAGCCAGATACTTATTGGAAGCCGCGTCAGCCTGTCGGTAGGCTTTATAGCCATAATCATAGCGCTTATCATAGGCATCGTGCTTGGAGCATTGGCAGGCTACTACGGCGGTTGGGTCGACAACATAATAACATGGCTTATCAACGTGGTATGGTCCATACCAACAGTACTGTTGGTCATAGCCATCACCTTTGCCTTGGGAAAGGGCTTTTGGCAGGTATTTGTAGCCGTAGGTCTGACCATGTGGGTAGACGTAGCACGCATGGTGCGCGGCCAGGTACTCGAAATAAAGGAAAAAGAATTTGTTGAAGCCGCCAAGGCACTGGGCTTTCGCACACCACGCATCATCTTCCGCCACATACTGCCCAATATACTCGGCACCGTTATAGTCATCGCCGCCTCCAACTTTGCCACAGCCATACTGCTCGAAGCTGGATTGAGCTTCCTTGGCATCGGAGTACAGCCTCCTACACCATCATGGGGCAGCATGGTAAAAGAGAACTATGGCTATATACTGCTCGACAGCGCCTATCTCGCCCTATTGCCAGGATTGGCAATAATGATTGTGGTGCTCGCCTTCATGCTACTCGCCTCAGGCCTGCGCGACGCACTTGATGTGAAAAAAGCATAGCCCCCCCCCCTTGCTATTGTGCAAAATGTCATTGCACAAAATTATATACGCCATCAAATGGGCAATACGTTTAACGTGCAACTACGGTGGCGTTCTATTGTATTACAACTAATTAGCAGCACCATCCCTTTCTTTTTACACATATTTTGAAAAAAAAACGTAACTTTGCAAGTTTGAGATATAAGTATATATCAGCATATTTGCAATGAAAAAGCCACTCTATAGCATTCAATACGAAGAAGGATTGCCCAACAATCTTTCGGAGAGTGGCATGCAATACTCAGCCTGCTTAGGCATCAACGACTACAATCAGATAAACGATGACGACGCTCGCAAACTACTCGAAGAGACGCACAAGCTAAAGCTACAAGATGTGTTACAATGGATAGAGAGCAACAAAAAAGAATTTGCCTCGACCACAGCAGTCATCGACCTGCACTGCGACAGCCTTGAGAAACTGCGCCAAGCCTACAAGCCCAATAGCAAACACTGCATCATCGTCAAAAGACCACTCAACACCATTCCGCACCTCGATGAGTTTCTCAACGGTTGCAACGAGATACTATGCCAAGGCGGCTACCTGCTCACCCATAGCCGCACCGCCGTGCTGAAAAAGGCCTCCATTATGCATCACTTCCCGCCAGTGGTACGCCATATAGCAGCTACACTCCACTTCCTATGGCATCGTGTATGCCCCAAGCTGCGGCTAACAAAAAAGATATACTTCGGAATAACTCATGGCGTCAACCGCACATACAACCGCGTAGAGTTGCTTGGCAGAACATTCAGGGCAGGCTTCGAAGTCCTCGACGAGGATTTTAGATTCAACCACTACTACATCTTCAGCCGCTACGCCAAAGAGCCTATATGGGACGACACCCCCAGCGAGCGTCCCATCATCAAGCTCAACCGCATAGGCAAAGACGGCACCATAATAGGCGTATACAAATTTCGCACAATGTACGCCTATAGCGAATATATTCAAAACTATATCTACAAGCACAACAAGCTGCAATCTGGCGGCAAGTTCGCCGACGACTACCGCGTAAGCTATGTCGGCCATCTGCTACGCTCTGTATGGCTCGACGAGCTGCCCATGATCATCAACGTGCTGAAAGGGCAGATGAAACTTGTAGGAGTCCGCCCATTGTCGCGCCATTACTTTAACCTCTACAGTCCTGACATGCAGCAGCTTCGCACCAAGGTAAAGCCAGGACTCATACCGCCATTCTACTACGAACATCAATCGCCCTCAACCCTCGAAGAGGTGCAAGAAAGCGAACGCCGCTATATCGAAGCTTACCTTAAAGCCCCCTTTGCCACCGACTGGCGCTACTTCTGGGGCACTATTGCCAACATACTCTTCCATCACAAACACAGCAAATAAAAAACCCATCAACGACAACTCACAGCAGCAATGAGAAAAGAAAAAGCCAACGAACAAGGCTGGACAACAACCATCAAACCCAAGAATAGTCTCTTCGCCCTCAACCTAAAAGAGTTGTGGGACTATCGCGACTTATACACCCTCTTCATCAAGCGCAACATCACCACCATGTACAAGCAGACCATACTGGGTCCGCTATGGTTTTTCATACAGCCCATCTTCACGGTAACCATGTACATGGTAGTCTTTGGCGGCATTGCCGGCATAGGCACCGACGGCGTTCCACAAGCCCTCTTCTACCTTGGCGGCACATGTATATGGCAATATTTCAGCGACTGTCTCGGCAAATCGTCCAACACATTCCTCAACAACCCCGGCATCTTCGGCAAAGTCTACTTCCCGCGACTTATTCCGCCATTGGCAAGCATCACCAGCAACCTGCTACGTTTCGGCATCCAACTATCGCTATTCATCATCGTATACATCATCTATATCATTTTAGGACAAGCGCCAACCCCCAACTGGTATCTGATGCTATTCCCCATACTAATCATAATGATAGCTGGACTTTCGTTAGGCTTCGGCATCATCATCTCAAGCATGACCACCAAATACCGCGACATGCAAATACTCTTCTCCTTCTTCACCAGCCTATGGATGTACGCCACACCAATAGTATACCCTCTAAGCATGGTGCGCGGCAAAACCGTGGCAGGCTATGACCTCTATCAGATAATGTGCCTCAACCCAATAACGCCCATCATAGAGACCTTCAAATACGGAGCCTTGGGCGCTGGCGAGTTTATAGGCTGGGGCTGGCTATGTTATAGCATGATATGGATGGTGGTGCTGCTGCTTATAGGCATCATCGTCTTCAACCGCGTACAACGCAGTTTTATGGACACCGTTTGATATTTTAATAAAGAAAATATATGCAAAAAAAGGCACTTATAACTGGCATCACCGGACAGGACGGGTCGTTCCTCGCCGAATTCCTCTTATCTAAAGGCTACGAGGTACATGGCGTTATGCGTCGCAGCTCGTCGTTCAACACAGGCAGGATAGAACACCTCTACCTCGACGAATGGGTGCGCGACATGCACGGAGCCAAGCAGATAAAGTTACACTATGGCGACATGACCGACTCCTCGTCGCTTACGCGCATACTCCAGCAGGTGCATCCCGACGAGGTATACAACCTGGCAGCACAAAGCCATGTAAAAGTCTCTTTCGACTGTCCGGAATACACCGCCGACACCGACGCCATAGGTACTCTTCGCCTGCTCGAAGCCATCAGGATACTCGGCATGGAAAAGACTACGAGAATCTATCAAGCCTCCACCTCCGAGCTCTATGGCAAAGTGCAAGAAGTGCCACAAAAAGAGACAACGCCTTTCTACCCCCGCAGCCCCTACGGTGTGGCCAAGCAATACGCCTTCTGGATAATCAAAAACTACCGCGAGGCCTACGGCATGTTTGCCGTCAACGGCATACTCTTCAACCACGAAAGCGAACGTCGCGGCGAGACTTTCGTAACACGCAAGATAACCATCGCAGCCTCGCGCATAGCCCACGGCAGCCAAGACAAGCTTTACCTCGGCAACCTCAACGCCTTGCGCGACTGGGGCTACGCACGCGACTATGTAGAATGCATGTGGCTCATGCTCCAGCACCCCACCCCCGAAGACTTTGTCATTGCCACCGGGCAATACCACACCGTGCGCGACTTCTGCACCTTGGCATTCCGCGAAGCAGGCATCGAGCTGCATTGGCAAGGCGAAGGTGTCGACGAAAAAGGCATCGACGCCAACGGCCGCATACTTGTAGAAGTCGACCCCAAATATTTCCGTCCCACCGAAGTGGAACAGCTGTTGGGCGACCCCACCAAAGCACGTACCCTGTTAGGCTGGGAGCCTCAAAAGACAAGTTTTGAAGAACTGGTACACATCATGATGACTCACGACTTGAAAAAATTTTAAGAGATGCAAAAAGACAGCAAAATATATGTCGCCGGCCATCGCGGCATGGTAGGCTCAGCTATAGTGCGCGAACTGCAAAAAAACGGCTACAACAACATCGTAACACGCACCCACAACCAACTTGACCTCTGTCGCCAAGACGCCGTAGAACAGTTCTTTGCAGCTGAACAGCCCGATTATGTATTCCTCGCAGCCGCCAAAGTGGGAGGCATCGTCGCCAACCAAAACGCATTGGCCGACTTCATGTATCAAAACATGATGCTCGAGATGAATGTCATCAACGCCGCCTGGCATAATGGGTGCAAAAAACTACTCTTCTTAGGCTCCTCATGCATCTATCCCCGCTTGGCGCCACAGCCCATGAAAGAAGACTGTCTGCTGACCAGCGCCCTCGAACCCACCAACGAAGCCTACGCACTTGCCAAGATTAGCGGCTTGAAATACTGTGAATACCTCAACCGCCAGTATGGCACCGACTACATCAGCGTGATGCCCACCAATCTCTACGGCCCCAACGACAACTACCACCCCGAACACTCACATGTCCTGCCTGCACTCATACGTCGCTTCCATGAAGCCAAAGAGGCCAACCTCGCCAGCGTAACATGCTGGGGCGACGGCAGCCCGCTGCGCGAATTCCTCTATGTCGACGACCTCGCCAACCTATGCCTGTTCCTGATGAACAACTACAGCGGCAACGAGACCGTCAACGCAGGCACCGGCGAAGAACTCACCATCAAAGAACTTACAGAACTTGTGGCCGAGATTGTTGGCTACCACGGCAAGATAGAATGGGACACCACACGTCCCAACGGCACGCCACGCAAACTGCTCGACATGAGCAAAGCCCACGCCATGGGCTGGCATCACACCACCTCACTACGCAACGGCATAGCCCTCGCCTACCAAGACTTCCTCAACAACCCCATGCGTGCAGAAAGATAATGCTAAAAAATACATCCTTTCGCTATCTTCTGCCATTCCTACTGTAGTATATCAAATTGATGGGTATATCATCGACCAAGGAGAAAGATGCGACAAACTTATCCTTATAGATAAATCAACATGCAACACAAAATCATGGTATGAAATATTCATTGAACTAAAGGGATCAGACACCCAACACGCTATAAAACAGCTACAAGCAACCTTAGGACAAAACATTTTCAAACATACATCAAACAAAAAGATTCTTGCACGCATTGTAGCCACTTCATTTCCGTCCAACAAGGCCAATCCTATTATGGAAAGGGCCAAAATATCGTTTATGAAAAATTACAATTGTGAACTGAGAGGACTAAAAAGCAACCAGCAAGACAACATAAACTAAAAAACATATATTCACTATGCCTACAGCAATAGAGTTCAACCATATCAGCAAGCTATATCGTTTAGGCCTTGTCTCCAGCCGCACCCTTAGTGGCGACCTGCACCGCTGGTGGACAATGAACATACTTGGCAAAGAAGACCCATTCCTAAAAGTCGGAGAAACCAACGACCGCAGCACCAAAGGCGACAGCGAATACGTATGGGCGTTGAGGGACATCGACTTCAAAGTAGAGCAAGGCGATGTGGTAGGCATCATAGGCAAGAACGGAGCTGGCAAAAGCACCTTGCTGAAGATACTCAGCAAGATAACAAGTCCTACCACAGGTTGCATCAACGCTCGCGGGCGCATAGCCTCATTGCTCGAAGTAGGAACAGGATTCCATAGCGAGATGACCGGCCGCGAAAACATATACCTCAATGGAGCCATTTTGGGCATGACCAAAGAGGAAATCAAAAGCAAATTAGACGAGATCATCGATTTTAGTGGCTGCGAGAGATATATCGACACCCCCGTAAAGCGCTACAGCAGTGGTATGACAGTGCGCTTAGGTTTTGCCGTCGCCGCCTTCCTCGACCCGGAGATACTCGTCGTCGACGAAGTCCTCGCCGTCGGCGATGCTGAGTTCCAGAAAAAAGCCATAGGCAAGATGCAAGACATCAGTCACGGCGAAGGCCGCACCGTCCTCTTTGTCAGCCACAACATGGCAAGCATCCGACAACTATGCCACACCGGCATACTATTAGAAAACGGAAGCGTGAAATACACCGGTAATATTGCAAATACTATTAGCGAATACCAACGAGACTTTTCTAAAAAACAACACTACCACCTTGATACAATAAACGATAACGAAGCAATGCAAGTTATTGACACCAAAATAGAATCAAGTCATGGACATTGTTTTCACCACTCATCTGAAATCACAGTCACAATTAATGTTAAAATTAATACACCAGCAAAGAGACTTGTACTTGGCTTTAACATTGTAACGCCAATAGAAAACCCTATTGCGCGGTGTGATTTTAACGATAACAACAAAATCACCTCCCTCGAGCCAGGATATTACACATTCACATTCAAAGTTCCACCATATACATTTTCCGATGGCGAATATCACATAGTTTTTGATATGGCAGAGGCCGACGTCAAAAACTATGCACCTCACGACTCAACACTTACCTTTGAAATAATACCTGACGAAGAACACTTTGGAAATATCTATAACGAACTTTCACCATTCAAAACATCCATAATTCGGCAACCATGGTTTGTCGATTATAAAAAAAACAATAAACTGTGACAAAAAAAACAATCAATATCGACATATTACTCATCTGTTACAATCAAGAGAAATTCATAGCCGATGCGTTGCAAGGAATAGCAATGCAGAATATCGACACGAATTGGGTTGTTCGATTGATTGTTGCCGATGATGCCTCTACTGATAAAACCTTAGAGATTATTAAAAATCAAGAGACTACGTTACCATTTCCTACAACATACCTTCCTAAACAAGAAAATTTGGGCATTAGTCTAAATTATAAAAGAGGATTTGCCGCTTGTACCGGAGATTACGTTGTAACATTGGAGGGCGACGACTACTGGTGCAGCCCAAACCACATAAAGAAACATACCGACTTTTTAGAGGATCATCTTGAATGTAGCATGAGTGTTAATCAGTATATTAACTACTATTCCTACAACAATTGTTTTTCGCCCACATATACAAAAATAGCAAACGAGCACTCATTTCAATATATCAACTTTAATACACTTTGCGGAAGTAATTATATTGGCAACTTTTCGTCTTGCGTATTTAGAAATAAATGTTTGCAAAAAATCAATCCTGACATTTATAACCTACCTCTTCCATACATCGATGACTGGCTCGTAGGATTAGAGATGACCTTGCATGGTTTAATTGCAAAACATGCATTCCATACCACAATCTATAGGAGAAACGAGCAAGCAGTATGGAGTACCCTTGATAAGTCGCAAGAACTGGATCTAATTCTAAAGAGGATAAATGTTTACAACACATTTTATGGTAATGATGTAATATTTAATATTCACAGAAAAAGAGTCGTTCAAGAATATCTCGACGAAGATGAACGCTGTGTAATTCGACAAATGTCTCCAATCCAACGAAAGATACACAAGGTAAAAAATAAATTACAAAAAAAGATTGATCGAATAAAGACCTATTGCAAAAAGCCATCCTAAAATGAGAAATCCTATACATCGTACAATACGATATTTATATAGGCGAATTACGCCGAAACCAGATGGGTGGCAATACCAAATCGGAAATGCCACACTCATAAACTATTGGAACCACAACCTGCATAGCTTATGGCTGCCGCAATTTATTGCCAACAACAACATCAACCCTCACAACAAGCCCTATCGCCTTCATTCTGTATTTGGCGATAGGGCATATTGCCAACAAAAGGCAGGCGACGACATGCCAGACATCTTCTTCTCTGGTGAAAACTTAAAACTTACTCATACATTACAATACACAGATCATTTACTATCCGACCGACATTTTGATTTAGGCATTGGCTTTGAAGAATACGATAGCGACAACTACATACGTTTCCCCCTTTGGATTTGCTACTGCATGCAACCTGTACTATCTAATGACAATGTCCTCAAATTTACTTCCAACATAGAGCAATGCCATACCCATCAAAGGAAGTTTGCATCTCTGATAGCAAGTGTCGACATTTTAGGGCTCCGAACAGGCATCTTCAACCAACTATCTAATATCGATCATATAGACTGTGCTGGAAAACTTCTTCACAACTGCGACGACCTATGGGGAAAGTACGAAAACGACAAAACTCGTTTTCTTCAGGAATATACTTTCAATATATGCCCCGAGAACAGCAATTGCCGAGGTTATGTTACTGAAAAGATTTTTGAAGCACTGACAGCAGGATGCATACCTATCTACTGGGGATGTTACAACGCACCCGAGCCACAACTACTCAACCAAGATGTCATCATCTTTTGGAACAAAGATGGCGACAACACCACATCAATCAAACTGATTGATGATCTGTGGCACAATCCACAAAGACTTACCGAGTTTCAACGGCAGCCAAAACTTACAAGACAAGCCAACGAAATAATACTTAACCGACTGACTGACCTGAAAGAAAAACTTACAAAAGTATTTGAAAAATATTGAACAATGCAAAATCTAAGCATCATAATACCAGTATACAATGTGGCGCACTATCTAAGAGAATGCTTAGACTCTGTATTTATTGTAAACAACTTCGACGGCGAAGTTATCTGCATCAACGACGGCAGTACCGATGAGAGCGGCAAAATACTTGAAGAATACGAAAAAAAGCACAATAATCTAAAAATAATTACACAAGAGAACCAAGGACAATCTGTTGCACGCAATAACGGAATAGCTATCGCATCAAAAGAATATTTATACTTCTTAGACAGCGACGATTATTTACTACCAAATGCGATAAAGACTATTGAGGGATTAATTAACTCTCACCCCAATGACTTTTTAATATACATAGATTGTGCTATAGATAGCAGCAACCAACGACTTATTACTTTACCCTGTGAAACCTCAATACATTTTGACAACGCCATAGAAGCATACGATGAACTTAATACTAAATATCAAATAACCCCATTTGCCTCTCTCTCTATATATATATGCAAAAAATCACTTTATTATGATTTTAATCTAAAGATGGTTGCAGGAAGATACTACGAAGATGAATTACAGATATTTGAATATTTCTGTCACCCAATTCCCGTATACTGCACACATATTTCCGAGCCATGGTATTACTACCGCACTAATAGAACGGACTCGACAACAGGAACCACTCGACTAAAAAACCTTGTCGACAGCATGGAAATCACGCGCATCATGTATAAGAATATGATAGATTTCAACCTTGCCACTCCAGCAAGAAAAGGAAAGATATTCAACATGATTTTGCAAACATTAATAATGGGATATGAAAGCGAATACAAATGGAAATGGAGAAAATGGTTTTACAACAAAGATAAAAAAATCATGTATGACTGCATACAAAACAAATACGATAAAAAACTTTATACATTAACCGCCATTCACCCAATTCTTTTAGCCGCATATAAATGCGATAGACTACCTACTATTATCCGCAAAGCAATCAATAGGTTTTTATAAACAATGTGTACACTTTCATTTATAGTGCCAGCATACAATGCAGAAGAAGATATTACACAGTGCATCAATAGTCTGTACAAACAAGACTTTCCCATTGATGACTATGAAGTAATAGTGGTTGACGACTGTTCGACCGATAACACAATAAATGTTCTAAAGGAGCTACTGCCTTCCACCCCCACATTACACATACTCCAAACACCCAGCAACATAAAACAAGGTGGGGCAAGGAACAAAGGAGTGCGACATGTAAAGGGAGAATACTTATGGTTTGTTGATAGCGATGACTGCATCTCACCAAACTGTCTGAGACAGCTACTTTGTGTTGCAACAACAAACAACCTTGACATACTTACATTTGGCCATCAAAATTCACGACAAGACACCACAGTCAACTACAACAGCGAGACGACCAGTGGCACTGACTACATATTTGATGGCAAAGGCAAATGGGACCATAAATGCAGCACTATATGGAACAGCATTATACGAAAGGATTTTTTATTAGAAAACAATATACTCTTTAGAGAAAACGTACAATTCGAAGACACCGATTACGGCATACAGCTTTACGCTTCCGCCAAAAGAGTTAAACGCCTTGCGGCAGCCCCATATATATATAACAACAAGAAGGGAAGCACCACACACAATGGAATAAAGCCACACCACGCCATAGACTATTACGCCTTTCTGCAAAGCATTGCAACACTATCGCAGAGATACAAGCATCAAATGTATTGGAATACCGCTTTGCAACAATACCTCGTTTTCTGCTACCGGTCATTGCTAAAATTAATAGACCATCTAAACATAGACGATCTGCAACAATATTTTGTTACAGCACAGCGCCAAAAGACTATATACTCTTACTTTCTCCCTGATCTTTCAGTAAAATACTCTTTTGCATATCGTCATTTTAGAAAATTGACTGATTTTGTTTTACGATATAAAGAAAAACAAATACGCAAAGAAAAGAATCATGACTAATACCCCTCTCATAGAATACCGTCAATATACCATACAGGAGCTTGGCGACTGGCTATATCATAATGCCGACAACGGACTTAGCGACAAGATCATCTCACGCTCAAGAGCACACGCCATAGTTCAATCACCACATGCCAAGACAGAAGATATAGCATTGGCAACAGCATTTGTAGGTAAAAAAGTTGTGGGATATACAGCCCAATATGCAGAAATGCTTGCCCGACCAGCCTTAGAAGAACGTTATTTTTGGGGAACAACAGAATGGGTGGACCCAACAATGCGCGGCAAGGGCATAGGCTACAATATTATGCACAACATAAAAGAGGGATGCAACAACAGATACCTTGCTTCCGACTCTACAGAAGCCTCTATCAAACTTGACCAAAAGCAAGGTTGGACAATTCATTATTTTCCACGTTATCGCACACGTCTCGACAGCACGGCAAGAAACATAAAGAAAGCCATCAAACGACATTACATTCACAAATACAACAACAAAAAATTTGCTGAACTTTCTAAAAGACACCCTTTTAACAACCAATATACAACATTTATCGACGACGAGACATATAATTTCATCTGTCAACATAGCCATAACGACCTATTTTTAAGAACACAAGAGATGTTCAACTGGCTGTTGCAGTACTCGTTTATGTCGCCAAATTATGGCGACAGCACAGCAAAAGACCCATGCGAATTTGGTTGCAACACAGCACATTTCAACATTGTATGTACAAAAGTATACGCCAACGACCAACTTGTAGGACTATATATTTACAGCCTGCACAACACATTAATGCAAATACTGTATCTATATACAGATGACAATTATAAGGATCACACATTCACATCTATTCTAAATAGAATACATATCAGTCAGCCTCACGAGTTTACAACATACCATAAAGAATTTCATAAGTTTACATCACAATTGCAACGATTAAACAGTACCGAGCTAATCGACCAAATAGCATTAACAGTCCCTAAGGATTTCCCAATACAACAAAATCTATCTCTACAAGGCGGAGACGGAGATATGCTAACATAAAAAAACAAATTTCATATAAAACCACAACGGTCGCCATAGCCAGCTATAGCGATCGTTTTTTTTGTCAACAATATTTGAATTAAAAATTGTAATTTTGCAAAATGCGAAATAGTGTACTATGAGTATCTTGCATCTTTTTCATAAAGTCCATCACAAATGGATAAAACTAACCCGACAGCCAATAAGGATATTGGCTTTTCACCACGTTGCCGACAACTACGACCCTCGTATCATGTGGCAATGCGACTACACTAACACTACGCAATTCATACGAAATATAACCTCTTTTATCAATGCAGGCTATACGTTTATACCTCTTACCGAAGCACATAGACATCTACAAAAAAGGACATTTAGGCGCCAGAAATATGCAGTACTCACAGCTGATGACGGATATAAGACACTCTTCAATATACTACCATGGTTGTACAGCCGAAACATACCTATCACTCTCTTTATCAATAGCCAGTATTTAGACGAACACCATTGGAGCAAAAACAACGAAATACAAGCATTGTCGACAAACGACACCATAAACATGAACGAGCTATGCAAGGAGCTATATCTATCGTATGCCGAATTACAAAAACTTTCCAAAGAAAGCAACGGACTACTTACTATAGGATTACATGGTCATGAACACTTACTTTGCAGCGAGATATCCGACAGCGAACTTAAAGAAAACGCAAACCAATGTATCACAGAACTAAAGAAATTTGAAAACTGTATACCTTACTACGCATATCCCTGCGATAGTTACAATGAAAACACTCACAACATTCTATTAGCATTAGGATTGACACCTGTAACTATAAGCGGAAGAATGAATTACAACAACAAGAACGTCATAGAGCGCGAATGTATAGACGGATGTACTATCTCCACCATTGATATTCTTGGACCAGTAAGATACCAGCCATCACAACTATAACAAAAACAATACAGTCATGGGCATCTATTTCAATCCATCCAGTTCAAACCTGCAACGCAGCAGAAACTCCGCCATATACGTCGACAAATCTATGATTATCGCCGAGTTGAACAAGCTCATCAACACCGAAGGTTCGAACGTCTGCGTCTCAAGACCACGCCGTTTCGGCAAGACCATGGCTGGCAACATGATTGCTGCCTACTACTGCAAAGGCTACGACTCGCACCAACTATTCGATGACCTAAAGATAGCACAAGACCCATCTTACGAGACTCATCTA
>JAZRVD010000181.1:0-11719 GCA_045598945.1 Bacteroidales bacterium
GATGCCTTTTATCTGGACAGCGCCAGGTATGGCCTCATAGCCAAGAAGCTGGTTGACCTGCTCAGGTATTGATGCCACAACAGCCGACGCCAAACCTTTGGGAGCCATAAAAGCCACCACCGCTCGGTCGTTTGGCGAGTACTTGGCACCGCCAATAAGCGCCAGCACCCAACGTGCCAAAAAGATGGCCACTGTTATAGCCAAGCCATAGAGCAGGATGTCAACGCTGTCAAAAGGTATGCAGATACCTATATAAACAAAGAAGAATGTCTTAAGAATAAATATAATCTCCTTGTAGAAAGTTTTTTCATCAGTTTGCAAAGGGCGAGTATAAGGCGACATACCCATCTTGGAACGCAACCGACGCAAAAAAGAAAAAGAGAAAAACAGAGGGTTGCCCAGCACCACACCAAACGCCAAAGCAGCAATAGAGCCATTGTAGCCAACAGTCTCTACCAGACCATAAATAATAAACATCAGTGCCGGCGTTAGAAAAGCCGTATGCTTGACTTGACGTTTTCTGTCGAGAAACATACCCCACATCATGCCACCCAGCAGACCAAGGCCAATAGAGAGGATGACCGACAAGGCAACACTTGTTACCATACGGAAAGGATTGATAATGCCTATCTTGAAACCCTCGATAATAGCCCACGACAGCACTATACATATAACCGCCGAAATAGCCGACTCTAACGATAGCACAGTCCGAACACGTGTGCTGACATCTATCTGACGCACTATAGGAATGACTATGGCCGCCGCCGTGCCAGAGAGTATGGTGCCTAAAAGAAACGCGCTGTTCCACGGCAGACACAACAAACGAGCCACACATGCTACAACAACAGCCGTAAGCACCATTGACGAGAGCATGATGCGCATCATAGCACCCAAATTGTGGCGTATATCGTTGATACTCATATCCACGCCACTATCGAAAAGGATGAAAAGCAAAGTAAGCGAGGCAAAGATAGAGCCTATCTCTTCCAAATCTTGTGGTGAGACCCAGTGAAATATAGGTCCTACGCATACACCTATCGCCAACAAGAACAGCACATCGGGCACACGCCACTTGCTGAACAGCAGCGAGAAGGCATGCGCTCCAAATATCAAAAGACCTATAAAAATAAACAATCCACCCACAGACAAACAATTATATATATTATACACCTGTCAGACTCAATAATCTATCTCTGGCAACAGCTTTCGCAACTCTGCAATGACAGGATTAGCAAGCATCATAGCGTCATACTTTTCATGGGGGGTATACGGTACCGCCTCGGTAGCCTCGTACTCTACTTCCACACGATAGTTAAGTTCGGACACGCCGCTGCTCTTGCGCAGCTCTTCGAGAACGTCAACGGCGTATGGTTTTAATTCTACTTCAAGGTATGTATTGACAGTATACAAGACAATTACATTGTCCTGTTGCAACTCTATCTTGACATTTTCGAACAGCTCAGCGATGCGAGGCGTAGACTGCTGCCGCGACAACAACATCTGTTGCCAATACTGTTCGAGACTCTCTTGCGTCAGCTGTTTCTCCGCACGTTCAGGCCTCTTGTCCTCAACTACCGCAGCCTCTTTGGTAGACTTTATAGACACCATGCCTTCCAGACGAGGCACAGCGCCATGCACACCACCCACACGACGCACTGGCATGACAGCAGGCTTTTCCAATGGCTGCGTACCAGCAGGCTGGGCAGCAGGCTGCATAGCTACAGGCTGAGCAACCACTGGCTCAGGCGTAGGGACTTGAACCGGGGTGCATGCATCTTTTGGCTCAACAGCCAAAGGCGGGCGACCAGGGGTAATATGTTCCGCGTGTGGCGAGCTTGCTAACTAACCAGCGGCAAGCTTCATCGACTCCACCTCCACAAAGATGCGCGTGTTGCCAGCGTCGCGGTAACGATACTCAAAGTCGCTGGCAGTATTGAGATACCACAAAAGAGCAGGCAGGCCTATGGCAGCAGACTGTTCGCCATAACGCTGACGCGACGCCTCGCCAACCTCAAGAAGCTTATGAGTAGCAGGGTCGAGCGAAACCATGAGGTTGCGAAAATGCTCGGTGAGACCTGTCAAAAAATGCTGACCGTTAAAACCTCTGTTGGCAATCTCTTCGTATTGCAGCAAGACACTCGACACATCTTTACGCTGGAAAGAGTCGACGATACGGAAATAATGGTCAGAGTCCAGCACATTGAGGTTTTCGCAACACAGGGAATATGAAAGGTTGGAATGAGTAAAACTGACCAGCTGGTCGAAGGTAGACAGAGCATCACGCAAACCGCCTTCGGCCTTGCGGGCTATAAGGTTGAGAGCCTCCGGCTCGTAGGCCACCCCCTCTTTTTCGGCAATAGAGGCAAGGTGCTTGACAATATCCTCCACCCTTATACGCTTGAAGTCGAAGACCTGACAACGCGACAGTATAGTAGGGATGACCTTATGTTTCTCTGTAGTGGCGAGGATAAACTTGGCGTATGCCGGCGGCTCTTCGAGAGTCTTGAGAAAAGCATTGAAAGCCGATGCCGAAAGCATGTGCACCTCATCGATGATATAGATCTTGTACTTGCCCATCTGGGGCGGTATCTGCACTTGTGAGACAAGGTCGCGGATATCCTCGACAGAGTTGTTAGACGCAGCATCGAGTTCAAAGATATTCATCGACACCATGTCGTTGAACGAGCGGCAGCTGTCGCACTCGTTGCAAGCCTCCATGTCGGCAGTGGGGTTGGTACAGTTGATCGTCTTGGCAAGGATACGAGCGCATGTGGTCTTGCCCACACCACGCGGGCCGCAGAACAAGAAAGCTTGAGCCAGCTTGCCAGTACGAATAGCGTTCTTGAGTGTTGATGTGATATGCTCCTGACCGACGACAGTGTCAAACGTTGCAGGACGATACTTGCGAGCGGAGACGACAAAATTTTCCATAACGTAAGATGAGATAAACTTCTAACAGTCAATACAACACCGTCTATACACAACTTTATATCAGCGGCTTTGTATTTTTGCAAAAGTACATTTTTTTTGTCACAAGAGAGGAAGAAAAAAAAACACAATGGTGCAAAAGCAATATTTGCAACACTATTTCTTGCCATTATATAGCCTTGCACAAATAGCCTTGCACAACAAAGATAGGGCGTAGCAACAAAACCACACCCCACCCTTTTTGTTTTACCCCTATTCTATTCTTCCGAATTGTAGAAGATGAACTGGTCGTCGACAGCAGCTACCACAATCTCGCCGCCTGTCTTTAACGAGCCTTCGAGGATTTGTTTAGACAAGGCATTAAGCACTTGACGCTGTATGACACGCTTGACCGGACGGGCACCCATGGCCACATCGTAGCCTTGGTCAGCAAGCAGAGCGATGGCGTCGTCGGTAGGCTTGATGACGATATCGTTCTTTTCGAGCATCTTGGCAACATTGGCAAGTTGCATCTTGACCACCTCGCATATCTCGGCATGAGAGAGCGGACGGAACATAATAGTCTCATCAATACGGTTGAGAAACTCCGGACGTATATGCTGGCGAAGGAGATTCATCACCTCGTTGCGGGATGCCTCAACCTGCTCGTCGCTGATGGTATCGCCTTGCCGCATACGGTCAAAATACTTGCCTATCACCTCGCTACCCATATTGGAGGTCATGATAATGATAGTGTTCTTGAAGTCGGCGGTGCGACCTTTGTTGTCGGTCAAGCGGCCGTCTTCCAACACCTGCAAGAGGGTATTGAACACATCGGGATGAGCTTTTTCTATCTCGTCGAACAGCACTATGCTATAAGGCTTGCGACGCACAGCCTCGGTAAGCTGACCGCTTTCGTCATACCCCACATATCCTGGAGGCGCACCGATAAGGCGGCTGACGCTATGACGCTCTTGGTATTCGCTCATGTCGATACGCACCATCATATCCTCGTCGTCGAACAGCACCTCGGCAAGGGCTCTTGCCAGCTCTGTCTTGCCAACGCCTGTGGTGCCAAGGAACAAGAAGCTGCCTATAGGGCGACGACCGTCGCTCAATCCAGCACGACTGCGACGCACCGCATTAGAGACAACCTCTATAGCCTCGTCCTGACCTACCACACGGCGGTGCAGCTCATCTTCGAGATGCAACAAACGCTCACGCTCGCTCTGCATCATGCGGGTAACAGGTATACCTGTCCAACGGCTCACCACTTCAGCAATTTGCTCGGAGTCAACCTCCTCGTTGATCATAGCCTTGTCGGACTGAATGTCTTGCAGCTGCCGCTTAAGCTCGGCGACATGAGCCTCCGACTCCTTGATACGCCCATAGCGCAACTCAGCTACCTTGCCATAGTCGCCTTGACGCTCCGCCTGTTCGGCCTCAAACTTATAGTTCTCTATATTCTTTATCTCATGCTGTATCTGTTCGGCAAAAGCTTTCTCCATTTGCCAACGTGCCTTGATGCTGTTGCGCTGCTCTTCGAGTTCGGCAAGCTCTGCAGCGAGAGCGTGCAGCTTGTCGTCTTCCTGCACACTGTCGTTAGAGAAAGACTGCGTCTCTTTCTGCTCGCGGCTAATAGCCTCGCGCTCTATCTCAAGCTGACGTATGCGGCGTTCCAGCTCGTCAAGTTCTTCCGGCACCGAGTCTATCTGCATACGCAGACGTGCCGATGCCTCGTCGATAAGGTCGATAGCCTTGTCGGGCAGGAAACGGTCGCTGATATAACGATGGCTCAGCTCGGCGGCGGCAATGATGGCTTCATCCTTGATACGCACCTTATGGTGTACCTCATAGCGCTCCTTCAAGCCACGAAGTATAGAGATGGTGTCGTCGACATCAGGCTCGTCAATAAGCACACTCTGGAAACGGCGCGCCAGAGCCTTATCCTTCTCGAAATACTTTTGATACTCGGCAAGAGTGGTAGCACCTATAGCCCTAAGTTCGCCACGAGCCAATGCCGGCTTGAGAATATTGGCGGCATCCATAGCACCTTCGCCGGCGCCAGCGCCCACAAGGGTATGTATCTCGTCGATAAAGAGTATTATCTCACCATCAGCTTCATTAATTTCGCGTATAACACTCTTAAGGCGCTCCTCAAACTCGCCCTTATATTTGGCTCCAGCAATCAGTGCGCCCATGTCGAGCGAAAAGATGGTCTTGCTTTTGAGGTTTTCAGGCACGTCGCCACTGACTATACGATGCGCCAAACCTTCGGCGATGGCTGTCTTGCCAACACCTGGCTCGCCAATAAGAATAGGGTTGTTCTTGGTGCGACGACTAAGTATCTGCAACACACGTCGTATCTCCTCGTCGCGTCCTATCACGGGGTCGAGTTTGCCCGACTGCGCCATCTGGTTGAGGTTTTTGGCATACTTGCCTAACGCATTGTATGTGTCTTCAGCACTCTGGCTGGTTACCTTGCTGCCTTTGCGAAGATCGGCGATAGCCACCTTGATGGCTTTTGCTGTTACGCCAGCCTGACGCAACAAGTCGGCTACACGGCCACGACACTCCACAAGACCCAACAGTAGATGCTCGACGCTGACAAACTCGTCGCCCATCTTGGAGGCTTCTTGCGAGGCATACACCAACACGTCGTTAGACTCCTTGCTGAGATATTGGTCGCCACCACTTACACGGGGGTACGACGCCACAAGAGCCTCTACTTGCTGCACAAGATGCGGCACAGCCACATCGACTTTCTTAAGTAGGTAAGAGACTACCGAAGCCTCTTCCGAAAGCATGGCACGTAGCAGATGACCTGTATCAACAGCTTGATGCTGACTATTCTGAGCCATCTGCTGTGCCTGGGAGATAACCTCCTGTGCCTTGACCGTAAAATTGTTGAAATTCATATCTGTATAGTTTTTTAGTTTTATCTTCTATTATAATATTGTCGTATCCACTCATAGTAACTGTCGGCATAATAATACAAGCAAAACCATTGCCAAATAGCTCCTGTATGACATTTTGACACACAGCGGCGTTTATGAACTGACAAAAAAAAGAACGTTCAATGCCAAGTGGCATCGACCGTTCAGCATTCACAAGGAAAGCGTCAGAATTTTCTTAGAAGATAACATTCAGACAAACACCGATAGCGGAGCCAAGATTGTATTTTAACGTCACATCAGGATTGAAATACATGTCTGCGTTGTTGAAACCAATATTTGTATATGTTCTCTCTATACTTTTATCAAGATCAACACCTACTTGACGTGTGGTAGTAGTAGTGATTGAGTTGTAGCCAAGGGCGACAAAGTTCATATACACATCGAGCGATATGTGGTCGGTAACCTCGTAGGAGATACCTGGCACTACTTTGATACCATAACCCATAATGTCAGCCTTGGTATAATCCGTAATATCAGGCGTGCTACCATTCTCATACACCTCATCACCTACCTTATTACCAAAATTGACAGAGGCTTGAGCTTCGAGGAAGAGAGCCAACGAGCCATAGCTGACAAAGTTGTAGCGGAAATAAGGTACAGCACTGTAGATAGAGGTTTTGTCGCAATCATTGACAATACCGTATGAATTGTCATAACGCTTGTCGTTGACGGTATATGCACTGTAGCCAAGTCCAACGCCAACAGAGAAGACATCATTAATCTTATAGCCAAACTTAGGCATGACAGAGAACGAAGTACTTGTAGCCTCAATCTGACGGTCGCTACCATCGGTAGGCTGCGTTACCTTGGGGAAGGAGAAGCTACCGGTAAGACCAATGGTAAACTGTGCCGAGGCGGCGACGCTCAAGCAGACAACTGCAAGAAATAGAAAAACTTTTTTCATAGACTATATGTTTTTATAAAACTATTTTTAACAGCAAAAAAGTATAACGTTGTAATTCTAACAACAATGCAAAAATACAAGTTTTTTTGAACAGGACAAAAAAAACAATACCCTCAACAAAAAAAATGTAACTTTGCAACATCAAAGACAAGCCAAGATATTGCCTCGCCTTTGACATACGCCACACACTATCAGCAAACAAACTACCACACTAATCCAAAAGTCGCGCACTAATGGAAAAGAGAATAGGTACAGTAAGCATTCTTGTGAGCGACCGCTCGCAAGCCAGCATCATCAACAATATTATTTCTTCGTATAGCGACATCATACTATGTCGCCAAGGCTTCCCATTCCACGGCAAGCCTACCGCCGTCATCACCCTTATAGTCGAAGGTACGGTAGAGCGCATCAACGCCATGACAGGTCAGATAGGACGACTGCCCGGCGTGAAAAGCAAAGCCATGCTATCGCAATAAACCTGTATATCAACGAAAAACAGCATACAATGAGACATCAAAACTTTATAGACCGCGACAAGCTGTACGGTCTGCTCGAAAACAACGCTCCAAACGAGAGCCAGCTCAACGACATACTCAACAAAGCACGAAAGCTCAAAGGTCTCTCCCTCGAAGATGTAGCAAAACTGCTATGTGTAGAAAAAGAAGAAGACATAAAGAAAATTCTCGACACAGCCCACTACTGCAAGGAAGAGATCTACGGCAAGCGCCTTGTGTTCTTCGCACCCATCTACACCGGCAACGCCTGCGTGAACAACTGCGTTTACTGCGGATTTAGAAAAGACAACCTGCAACTAAAACGCAAAGTGCTGACAATGGACGAGATAGAGCAAGAGACCCTACAGCTGCTGCGCATGGGGCACAAGCGTGCCCTGCTGATATGCGGCGAAAGCCCACGCAACAGCACAGACTATATGGTAGAAGCTATACGCCGCACATACGCCGCCAAAGACGAGAAAGGCAGCACCATACGACGCATCAACGTAGAACTGGCGCCAATGAGCATAGAGGACTTTGCCAAGCTAAAAGCCGAAAAAATAGGCACCTACGTCTGTTTTCAAGAGACCTACGACCCTGTGGCATACAAAGAGTTTCACCCCGCCAACACCCCCAAGGGCGACTATCTGTACCGCCTGACAGTGATGGATAGAGCGCAAGAGGGTGGCATCAACGACGTAGGCATTGGCGTGCTGTTTGGACTGGTAGACTACCGTTTTGAGATACTGGCACTGATGGAGCATGCCCGCCACCTTGAGGAAGACTATGGCTGCGGCCCTCACACAGTATCATTTCCGCGCATAGAACCAGCCGAAGGCACTCCGTTCAGCCTGCCGGAGAACATACCGCACAAGGTGTCGGACAAAGACTTTATGAAGATTATCGCCATCATACGCATAGCCATGCCCTACACAGGCATCATCATCTCTACACGCGAGACACCAGCCATGCGCGACGAGCTAATAAAATACGGCGTAAGCCAGATATCCGCCGCCAGCGAGACAAACCCCGGCGGCTACGAGGATAAAGGCACTGGAGCACAGTTCACTTTGGGCGACCACCGCTCGCTCGACCAAGTGATAAGCAACATGATAGACAACGGATACATACCATCGTTCTGCACAGGCTGCTATCGCAAAGGACGCGTGGGTGCTGACTTCATGGACCTTGCCAAGCCAGGACTCATAAAAGAGTATTGCAAGCCCAACGCCATGTTCACCTTCCGCGAGTACTTGGAAGACTACGCCTCGCCAGAGACCAAAGAAAAAGGCTTGCGCCTGCTAAAAGAGCTGACCGAAAGCTTCACGAAAGCAGAACTGAAAAAGAAAGTAGAGGGCAACCTCTGCCGCATAGGCGATGGCGAACGCGACCTATATTTCTAAAAAATTCACAATAGCAAAAAAAACAATCCCTCGGCGTAGCGTCGAGGGATTGTTCTTTTTTATAATTTCGCTACAGCTTAGTCTACATAGACAATCTTGTAGACCTTGGTGCCAAGACCAATCTCGGCTGCATAATCGACGGTGTGAGGACCATGTTTCTCGTTGATACGATTGACAAGAGGCTCAGGATTGTTGTTCTCGTCCTTGTGGATAGCAAAAACTATGTCGAGACAAGCCTGATCAAGAGCCACAGGGTCGAGAGAGGCGAGTATACCCACGTCTTGCAGTTCAGGCTCGGCAGGGTGGCTGACGCAATCACAGTCGATAGACATATTGTTCATAACGCTGATATACAGAATATTCTTTCCAAACTTATCGGCAACAGCCTTGGCAGCTACAGCCATACTCTCGCAGAAAGCATCCTGGTCGGTCTCGTTGATATAGCGCCAAGCAGTGTCGGCTGTAGAGGCTTTTTGATAACGGCCGGCAGTGTGGATATACACCTTGCCATTGGCAGAAGCCACACCGATGCTCTGATTTTTAAGCACACCACCAAATCCTGCCATGCCATGACCTTTGAAATGGGCAAGATTGATAAGGAAGTCGTAGTTGTTGAGATGATCGCCAACGAGGTTGTATTTCATGTGAGGATTATCAACTACAGGTAGCTGTATTTCGCCGTTCTCGTCCATAATGTCGACCTTGGCGATGTCAAGAAATCCATGTTTCTTGATAGTGTTCCAATGGTCAGCAGAGGTGTTACGCTTGCCAGCGTATGCTGTATTGCACTCCACAATAGTGCCGTCGACCTTCTTTACCAGCTGCTCGATAAGTGCAGGCTGGAGGAAGTTGTTGCCGCCATCCTCGCCGGTAGAGATCTTGACGGCCACACGACCTGTGGCTTCAACGCCAAGAGCCTCGTACATCTTCACCAAACTCTCTGGCGAAATAGTATGAGTCATATACACTACGGCAGTGTCGCAAGCCTGCTCTTCTACTACAGGCTCCTGCTGAGCACCGCCCTTGCAACTTACCATAGCGGCCACAACAGCAGCCACAACAAACAATGATGATAAAACTTTTTTCATAATATATAATTTATAAAAAGACTTGAGGGAAATGGTCTTGCATTATCCCCCAAGTCAGAAATAATTATTTACAATCAATATTTATAAAAGCCTTCGCCAGTCTTGCGACCCAAGAGTCCGGCACGCACCATCTTGCGAAGCAGCGGGTGAGGACGATACTTAGGATCGCCATACTCGTTATAAAGCACCTCCATGATGGCAAGGCACACGTCGAGACCAATAAGGTCGCCAAGAGCGAGAGGTCCCATAGGATGGTTGGCACCAAGTTTCATGGCATTGTCGATGTCTTCAGCAGAAGCCACGCCATCGGCGAGAATGCCAACGCCTTCGTTGACGAGAGGCACAAGTATGCGGTTGACAACAAAGCCAGGGGCCTCGTTGACCATGACAGGAGTCTTGCCCATCTTGGTGGCGAGCTCCATAATCTGGTTGCAGACCTCTTCGCTTGTCTTCTGTCCCTTGATAACCTCAACGAGCTTCATGACAGGAGCTGGATTGAAGAAGTGCATGCCTATAAAGCGGTCTGCACGCTTGGTAACAGCAGCTATCTCGGTGATAGAGAGCGACGATGTGTTGGTGGCAAAAATGGTTTCTGGCTTGCAGATGTCATCGAGTGTGGTAAAGACTTCCTTCTTGAGGTTCATATCCTCGGAAGCGGCTTCGATAACGAGGTCGGCATCAGCAAATGCAGCATAGTCGGTGGTAGTGGAGATATTCTTCATGGTAGCATCCATATACTCCTGCTGTATCTTGCCTTTCTCTACGAGTTTGCCGAGAGACTTGCTGATACGAGCTACAGCCTTGTCGAGACTTGCCTGTGAACGGCTCTTCATAACTACGGCAAAGCCAGCCTGAGCAATAGCTTGCACTACACCCGACCCCATGGTGCCGGTACCAATAACATAGATTTTCATAATCAATAGATTTTATTTCTTAATTTTTATTTCTTGTGAAGAAAAGCATCCATACGCTGTTTTTGGTCGTCGGTGGCGAAGCAGTCGCCAAAGAGACGATTTTCGTAAGCTATAGCCTCATCGGCGGACATGTCGTACTCTGCATTGATGCACCGTTTGGCATATTCCACCGCCACAGGAGCGGCGGCGACTATTGCCTGCGCCAGCTTCATAGCCTCGTCGAGCAATACGGGCTGGTCGTAGACAGCATTGACCAAGCCTATGCGCAACGCCTCGTCGCTCTTGATAGGCTTGCCGGTAAAGATAAGCTGCTTTGCCATGCCCATGCCTACCAGGCGTGCCAGGCGAACAGTACCGCTAAAGCCCGGTATGATGCCCAGACCAACCTCTGGCTGTCCGAAACGTGCATTAGCAGAGCAGATACGAATGTCGCAGGCCATAGCAAGCTCACAGCCTCCGCCCAATGCAAAGCCATTAACAGCAGCGATGACAGGTATTGGCAACAGCTCTATCTTGCGAAACACGGCAGCGCCACGCTTGCCAAAAGCATAGCCTTCGTCGACACCCAACGTTGCCATCTCCGAAATGTCGGCACCCGCCACAAACGACTTCTCACCATCGCCAGTGATAATAAGAGCGCGTGCAGCCTTGGTATCGAGATTGTCAAGAAAATGGTCCATCTCGTTAAGCACTGCGCTATTGAGAGCATTAAGCGCTTTGGGAACAGAAATTGTAAGAATACATACAGCGTCACGCTGTTCTACTTTTAGATGCTGATAATCCATATATTGAATAAATTTATATTATATTTATATTATATACACCGTCAGTCGCGCACCGACATCACCTCCCACCTTTTTGCAATAACGTTTATAAACAGTTGCAAATGTACAAAAAAAAGCAAAAACAGCAAAAAAATTTTGAGAAACGCACTGCACAGCCACCTTCCTCCAAGCGGATACCATCAACTTATGCAACGCTATTGCTGAGCTATAGTCTATGAAAAACAACAACATGCCACTGCGTAGCACAAGCTGTTTCCATTGAAAAAC
>JAZRVD010000182.1:0-10218 GCA_045598945.1 Bacteroidales bacterium
CGCAGAGGCGGCGAGCGGCGAGGAGACTGCAAAACGTGCTATGGTATCAGAGCCCACGGCATCGGCATAAAGGGTGATATAATACGGGTCGGCAAGAGTGGCCGCGCCAGCATTGCCGTAGTTGACGGTAACAACATAGTCGTCGTCTGAGACAATGCCAGAGGCGATGACATCAGATACATCGGCGACAGCATAGAAAGGTTTGCCATTGGTATCGATAGCGGTAGCCTGTTGCAAGAAATTGTTGTACGGACGGCGTACAACGGCATCGTCGACAAACTGCGAAGCGTTGCTATAGTAATATTGAGGAATGGTAAGGTCGTTGTTGACATTGGTAACATTGTAGAGATACTGATTCCAGACAGAGCGAGCTGGAGCCCATGGAACACCGGCGGAGCGGAAGACATTGACAGTATTGGAACCTACAGATACAAACTCGGCATGGTTGTCGTTGTCGATGTCGGCAATAACAGGATATTGCATGATGGTAACCTCTGCATAATCGAACTGGCTAAGAGGATATACAGCCAAAGTGTCGACACCCGTAACGTGGCTTTTGCCACTACCATTGACAACGTGAACAGTCTTCTGGTCGCAGATAAGCAGCTCCATCTTACCGTCCTGGTTGAAGTCGAAACAAGTGGCGGCATTGGCATAGCTGTCTTCGTCGACGGAATAGACCCACATAAGAGTGAAATCGTTGGTAGCAACATTGTACTTATAAGCACGGAAGCCCTTTTGGTCGGTGCCGGCGCACTGAATGACAACTTCGAGAGCGCCATCATTGTCGATGTCGGCTATAAGAGGGAAACTCTTGCCAGAGAAATTGGTAGGAATCTTGACAGGCGAGCTAAGCGAATTGTTGGTAATATCCCACATATAAAAAGCTACCGTACCGCTATTTGCATCAGAGCTACGATTGGAGATGAGAATGTCGAGGTTGCCGTCGAGGTTGAAGTCAGCCACCTGTGCATGACCGTCAGCAACCACATCGTCCGGGGCTTCGATAGTGCGAGCCAAGGTGTAACGGTTGCCAACAGAGTCGGCATGGTTGACGATAGAGACAGTGTAGACCTCGTTGCCAAGAACAATCTCCTGATTATCACCGACAAGTAGGTTAGCAACACACGGCGAGGAGAGCTGCCAGTTGGAATACGACTGATGTGTATAATGAGCAAATGTCTGTCCGAAGTTAGAGCCAGCGCCCTTGCGCTGAGCAAGAAGGACGCCTGTAGCAGCATCGTAGACCTTGTCGCGGACTATGACCTCCGGCGTGCCATCATTGTCGATGTCAGCAAAGGATATGTTGCAAGCCCAGTCGCCAGTGGCAGAGCCATAGTTTTTGTTTGAGGTCCAATATGGAGTAGAAGGATTGGCAGAAGTTATGTCGAAAGCGTAGAGCTTGTAGTCGTACCCAGCTACAACAATCAGGCCTTTGCCATCTTTGAGTTTGAGAATGCCATAAGGGGCAGCCTCGTAGAGAGAGACAAAGGCAGGTAGGGTAATCGAGGTCTTGAGAGCATGGGTGGTGGCATCGAAGACCAGAATAGTCTTGCCTTTGACAGCAGTACCCCAATCTGCTCCATCTTTAATACCAAAACAAACAATCTCGACATGTCCGTCGTTGTCAAGGTCGCCGACAAAAGGAGTGGCCTGGTTAGCCACCTTAGCATCGGCATTAGACTTGTCTGTCTTCCAATATTCAGCAATAGTCCAAGCATCGCCATCGGGATATACGCTGCAATCGGACATATAAATATTGTCAGGTGTATCAGGCTCAGTAACCTTATAGATGGTGAGGTTGATGTTGTTGACGCTGTCGCAGCCGTTAAGGCCATGCAGGGTATCTTTGATGTCATAGACACCTGCAGTGCTATAAGTCTTTCCGCCCAAAGTATAAGAATTGGCGACAGCAATGGTGTCGAAATGTGAGGCGTTGGCTTTGACATACCAATGGGTAGTAACAATGCTATCGTAGCCGCAAGTGGTGCTATACCTTGTAACAATATCGACAGTGGCACCAGGCTCAGCCTTGGAAACAGCCAAAGGAATGGTATCGATGCGCGGGCCGAATACCAGCACCTCGTCGATGCCAACACCGACACCACCAAAAGCTTGATGCTGGAAAACGAAGTATTTAGTGCCAGGGTCAATATCGTTCAACGGCAACAAAGCATAATACCACTCTGGATAATCGAACAAGCTATGTTCATCGTCGTTGATAGCCCAAAAGATATCAGAAAACGAGCCGTCGTTGGTAGAGCTAATCGCGAAGTCCATTTCATCGACATACATTCCGTCGTATGCCGGGGCGATATAAGTAAAATATACATAGGTCGATTCCGGCTCGATAATGTTGACAGAGTCGGTAACAATTTTACTCAAGTGGTAATCTTCATCAATATTAACCTCGAAAAGAGCAAGGTTGCCCTCAAGAGGATTGTAGAAATAGCTACCCGAACGCATCCATTCAACAGCCTTAAAGCCTACAGCTCCACTGCCATCGTAACGTTTCCAAGAGGACTTGACACCTTTCTCAAAATTTTCGTACAAGAGTGTGTCGACAACTCTACGCGATGTCATTCCATGGCAAATAGTGTCGTAACGCTCCACGTAGACATCCTGAACAGGCTGGAAATCGGCATAGAGAGCCGACACCTCGCTATCCGAGAGTGGACGGTTCCAAAGACCGATGTCGTCTAAGACACCATTGTATGGATACCATATCCATGGGTCGCCACCCATACGGCCGAAAAAGAGAGGCTGATTGTTGGCAGCTGTAAAATCCATCTCCCCAGGCATAAGGTCGTATGCCAGAAGGACGCCATTGATATAGATCTTGATCTCTTTACGGCACAACACCACTACGCAATGCACCCATTTGTCCTTCTGATAGCAATCGTACAAGACACTCGACGAGCCATTAAGCTCCGCTTCAGGAAAAGTATTATCGGAATTGACAACAGAGAGATTGAGTCTGGAATAGTCCAAAGCGCTGTTGATAGCAAAACCTGGGTCGGCATCGTAGCCGTCGCCAGCCTTGCTTATAAGCGAGAACGAGCCAAAATTGCTTGAATAGTTGCCCTCGTAGTTCATACCATCGAAGGCGCTTTGCAGCATCCAGAAACTGATAGTGATAGCTGTGTCAATGGCAAGCGAGGCGCTGTTCGGCACCGTCATCCAACTGGCATGCCAGATCCCGTTTTCAAGATCAGCACCGCCATGAAATAAATAGGCACTATTAGCATTGCCATATCTATCAGCGACGAGCGACGGGTGCTTAATGCCCCATATAGCATCTTGACTCCATCCTCCTTCACTGTCGAAAGCTGCTGAGTCTAAAACAGCATTATTGCCATTGCCTGACACATCATCGGCATTGCCACTGAAAGTATAAAATGCCATCAACCCATTAGTAGGTATATTGGCTGGCAACGACTGAGCCGAAAGGAAAGAACAAAGGCTCACGAGGCAAACAACGAGAAAGTATTTATAGATTATGCGCATAAGACAACAATATAAGATTCAACAGTATATAAAGCTTATTTTGACACTTGGACAACACCGCGCCTGTCTATATTGCGTGGCACCGCATCGGCAGTAAACTGGAAGAAATAGGTGCCGGCAGGGAAGTTACGAGGATCCCAGCCTTGTGTTTCTGATTGGATATTATCGAGACGGAATACAACGACACCTTGAGAATTGTAAATCGTAAGATGATTGCGAGACGAGCAGTATTTACCAGCCCCTATCACCTTGAAGATGTCGTTAACGCCATCGTCGTTAGGGGTAACGATATACGGAAAATGCAGGTTCCCATCAGCTTCCTCTGTACTGTAAAGTACAGCAAGATTGAGGTAGACGTTGCTATCGCAATTATGAACAGTCTTAAGTTTGAAAAGTTTATTTTCAAAATCGTGTGTATATTGCTGACCATTGAAAGCGGTATATGGCAGATCGTGATGAGATATAGTGTCAAACAACGAAGTGTCGGAGCTATGATATATGGTAAGATAAAAAGAGATTACACTGTCGCAACCCGCCTCGTTGCCGTCAATATACAAGTATTTTATCACGTCGTTTGGTGTAGATGTATATGTTCTGCCATTCAATGTATAATGGTCGCACTTTTCCATATAGACAACACCTGATGTTCTCTTACTGATAGTAAGATGCAGCGTAACTGTGCTGTCGCAACCTGCATTGTTAGTTGTCTTATCGACGAGTGCTGCGTCAGGCGTAGAGGTATAAGTCGAGTCATGCCATGTGAATTGGTCGCAGACGTTCCTCTCAATGTTTTCTACGGAACTTTTCTTGACATTCAGCCGCAGCGTTACCGTGCTGTCGCAGCCATATTCTGTATTATCTGACAAATACAAAGTTTCGCTACCGTAATAATATCTGTCATAAAAAAAGACGGAGTCGCAACCTTCAATTGTGTCGAAGATGTGAGCATGATGGGCAATATACCAATAGACATTGTCGGTGATAGTATCGAAAACCTTATTTATAAAGACTCTTTCTTCTGCAATAGTTGTGTCGCTTGAATATAAAGCATCTGCCGGAATAGTTCGACGAGTGTCGGCGGTAATTCTAAAATTGTCGATAGCGGAGCAATAGCCGGCACCAGTGTTTTCAAAACGGAAGTAGTATGTACCAGGCTGATGAATATAATTGGACAAGGAGACTGTGTACTCGTGCCAGACGCCATAGCCATTACCACCACCACCATGCCATAATTCAGACCAAGGACCAGAAGGAGAAGTGGAGACATAAAGTTTCAAAGTATTGATATAAGTACCACCTAAGCTACTACTAAAACCATTTATTCTGGCGTAAAATTTAAGCGTTACAGGGTAGACAGATGGATCGTAGTTGATAGCGATGGCTGGAGAAATGAGATTGGAGGTATTGGACGGAAAAGTATATGACTGACTATTTGAAGTAAAATTAGAGCAGAAGAACGACGAGCCAGACCAGGCATCGATCATCGGAGAATATGAACCAAAATTAGTATATGCCTGATAGCTCTCATTGCGAGCCACATCCCAGTAGCCATCGTATGTCCAGCCTTGAGCACCGTCGTCAAAAGTATACGACACGATGGGTTCATACTGATTGCCTCTTTGTCCTGTGGAACCTTGGCAGACAGTATCATAAACAGAATAAAAAGTATGAGTAAGTATTGCCAGATTGAGATAGAAGTTGCTATCGCAGCCATATTCGGTAGAATAATGGACAAGCTCGTTTTGCAATTCATAGTCGTATTGACTACCATTAAAAGCGGTATATGGCAGATTGAGATGAGAGATGGTGTCGAAGATTGATGTATGGAAGCTGTTATGCACCTTAAGACGGATGGTAACAACGCTGTCGCAAGCTTTTTTTTGCACCAATGTAGCACCTAACAAAATTGGTCCACCACCTGAGCCATCGCCGTTATAACGTTTTAGAGTATCTGTTACAACAGTATCATGCGTATATACAGCACCATAAATCCAACGAATTGTATCACATACAGCTGTGTCTACTGTAGTCTTTACCGAGTTGTCGATTAGAAGATGAACTGTATAAGTGCTGTCGCAGCCATGAGTAGTGCGCAAGCCTGTTGTAGGCAAAGCTACGCTATCATAATAATAGTTGCCTTCATAAAGAATGGAGTCGCATCCGTTAATAGTATCATGTTCGTCGCCAAGCGGAGCGATGTACCAATAGGTGGTTGTCGTAACATCAACTGCGACCGCCTCTGTCACAACTTCTGTATATGCTTCGGCAGAGGTTACATCTTCTGGGATTTCCTTACGAGTGTCGGCAGTGATAACAAAATTATCGACAGCGGAGCAATAGCCTACGCCTTTGTTTTCAAAACGAAAATAGTAGGTACCCGGCTGAGAAATTTTATCCGAAAGCGAGACTGAATACCTCGTCCAAGACTCGCTTTCTTCGCCACGACCCCAAATCTTAGTCCAAGGACCAGAAGGAGAAGTGCCGACATAAAGAGTTAGAATATTGCAACCATCACCATAACCAGAATGATGAAAACCAATGATAGAGACATAAAAGGAGACAGTAAACGGAGTAGTAACCGGAGATTCAATATTTATTGCAGGAGAGACAATAGACGATATAGACGAATTACGCCAAGATGTATAATTGGAGCATACGAAAGATTTCTCAGAATAAGCTCGTAAAATAGGATATTGGGTACTTTTGATAGGATCAATGCGAGATGCATTTTCACTGTTTAAGTTGATATGACACGCCTCGCTCTCTGTTTCTGCCACACTCCAATAGCCATCATAAGTCCAGCCTTGTGCGTCGTCGTTGAAATTGAAAGAACAGACAGTATCGTACTGATTGCCAACAACGCCAACCGCGCCATAACAGACGGTGTCGTAACGGACGAGAACAGTCTGTGCTGACAACAGAGAGCTGAAAACAAGAAAACAGAGCAATAGAATATATTGAAAGCAACGACGCATACTATGAATGATGGGCATTATTTAAGTACTTCTATGACACCCCTTCGAACGACACGTCCAGTGCTGCCGTCGGCAGTGAAATAGAAATAATATGTGCCAGCAGGCATGTGGCGAGGATCCCAGCCATCGGAGGCAGAGATGATGTCCTTAGCACGATGAACGACAGCACCCCAGCGGTTGTAGACAATCAGCTTGTTGTGCTGATAGCATCCGCGATCGATACCAACGATAGTGAAGATATCGTTATGTCCGTCGCCGTTTGGTGTAACAACGTTGGGGAACTGCAAGAAGCTGTCACATTCCGCAATGCTAAAGATAAGTCTAATGGTAAGGTGGTAGTTGCTGTCGCAGTTGTCGACAGTAGTGTAGTGGAACAACTCGTTGCGAAGCTCGTAGTCGTAAGACTCACCATTGAAAGCGATATAGGGCAAGTTGCGCTGGTCTATGCTATCGTAGATAACCGAGTCGAAACTATAGTGAACAGTGAGGAAGAGCGAGTCCATGCTGAGACAGCCATAGTCGTTAACATCGTTATAGCCCACAATAGTGTCGAAGGTGTATGTAACTCCATCGACCGGCCAAATATATTGGTCGCAGACCTCTTCGGTAGTGATGTTAGCCTTGTCGGAGTGAAAAACAATGATATGGTCGGTATGAGCGCTGTCGCAGCCGAAAGTAGTCTTGAAACCAGTTTTTTTGAAGAGCGTGTCGCTAAAAAACATGCGATTGTTGAAATAAGTGGTATCGCAGCCTGCCGTGGTGTCGTGTCCGTCGCCAAGCGGAGCGATATACCAGAAGGTAACGTCGGTAACAGGGCATGCACCAGCGCTACTGACAATCTTTTCCGTCTTGACAGTAGAGCCACCCGGTGCATAGGTAACCTCGCGAGGTATTTCCCAACGGGTGTCAGCAGTAATTTTAAAATTATCAACAGCAGAGCAATAACCTGGGCCAGAGTTAACAAAACGGAAGTAATAGGTGCCATCTTGATGAATATAATTGGACAACGAGACAGTATACTCTCGCCAACCGCCATAGCCATTACCACCACCACCATGCCATATTTCAGTCCAAGGACCAGAAGACGATGTAGAGAAATAAAGTTTTAAGTTATCATATATGTTGCCAACATAACCAGTTGCAACGCCGTTAATATTTGCATAGAAAGAAAGCGTAACCGGATAAACGGAGGGATTATACCTGATGGCAATAGAAGGAGACGTAAGATTAGAAGTATTAGATGGAATACTCCGAGCATTGCGAGCATCCACAGTAAGATTGGAGCAGAAAAAAGATTTGGTGGTATACGCTTGAACTTGAGATATAGTGGCACCAATATTACGATAACACGACTCGCCACTTGCCACAGCCCAGTAGCCATCATAGTTCCACCCTTCAGCATTAGTATTAAACGAATAAGAACAAACAGGCTCATACTGATTGCCTCGTTTACCAGACTCACCCGGACAGACAGTCTCATTGTTTACACGTGTAGGGTCATCTGCACAATCGCAGACCAAAGTTAGTGTAGTGTCCCACTGGCGGCAAGAGCTTGCCACATATATGGTATAAGAACCAGGTTGCAAAGAGAAAGTATTGTTGCCCGAGAGGTCATCGATAGAGCGACCATACTTATAGGTTATGCCGGAAAAGGCATGCGGAGTGATAGTAACAGTGCCATTGTTGTTGCCACAAGGATTTACCACCTTGACATCATCAATCTGAACAGCGTGTTCGGAAGAATTGTCATCGACATAGCCATCATAAAGTTGGACAACTTCTTCTCTTGAAAGCTCACGGTTATAGATAGCGATGTCGTCTAACTTGCCACAAAATGGGAAAGTTACATGTGGGTTGTTTTCAGCAACACGTCCAAACAGAAAATCACTTACATTGGCAATGCCATAATCAAAAGTAGCCGTTGCCATATTGCTACTAAAACACAACAAACCATTGATATAGATGCGAAATCGGGAATTAGCATTGGTTACAACAACATGTATCCATTCGTTGTTGGAATAGCAGTTATATTTGGACGTATAGAAAAGGACATCACCAAACTCGTGATTAGAATTATATACATTGAACTGTTGAGAATGGTTGGAGTAAATAGAGACAAGAGCTATACCCGGTTGAGTGCCACATTCAAGACCACCGCCTTTCGAGATGATGTTAAACTCAGCACCATCCGACACAGCAGTGGCAGAACAGTCAGCAGGATTGCCACCACGCGAGGAGCTCTGCATCATCCAGAAACTAACAGTGGAAGCGGTAGAGAACTTCAACGAATTGGAGTTAGGTACACGAATCCAGTTGGGGTTGTCGAAGCCGCCAAACTGATAAGCCCTGTTAGCCTGACCGAAACGGTCGGTGGTAAGCGAAGGCTGCGAGGCCCCAGCCGTTTCAAGGATGCCGTTATTGCCATTGCCGCTATAGTCATCGGCGTTGCCAGAAAAGCCATAGTACGCCACGAGACCATTGGTAGGGACGTTTTGAGGAACGGTTTGAGCAACGCTTAACGAGACTGAGACAATAAAAAGACCTAAGAAGATATAAGCAAAAAGACGATGCATCGTAGATAAAGATATTGATGTAGAAATAAAAGAGATTACTGATTTTGTACGAGGCGGACAGACTGTCCCAGACGACAGCTATTGCCAGTGGTTTGGATACCGCCTACGCTAAAGTCGAAAGAGAAGGCGTTGGAGCCGCCGGCGCTGGTGTTAGACCAATAAGAGCCGAAAGAGCCTACGTTGGCGAGAGTCTTGCCGCTGCGGCTGCCGCCAGCAGGGAGAAACACAGCGCCAGCATCTTGCATCATCTGCCATTGGTCGAAGGTATAGACATTGGTCTGGAAGCCGCGTATCTGGCCGGCGGTGAACTTGCAGTCCTGAGGGAGAGTCCATGTGTCGGGAAGGAACACCATGCCAGCGTAGACACCACCGATGATGGCAAGAGCATATTTTTGAGAGGCGTCGCGGCGCTGGCCGCGGAGATATTTCCACTCGTCCATGCTAAGAGTGCGCCACTGGCCAGGCTTGTTGCCGCCATTGCTGATGGCGTTATACAGTCCCCAGTCCTGCCCGGCAGAGCCGAGGTCGGAGTTGGCAGGAGCGCCGCTGCTGTTCCAGTCGAGGAGGTCGGACCAAGTGGCATCGTGTGTGCCCTCGTCGCTATCTACGTTGTCGTACTGACGAGTGGCGAAGCGCCATGTGCCAACAGCCTGAGTGCCATCGACGGCAGAGTGGGTGCCAGTGCTGCAATATTGGAGGTTGCCTTGCGAGAAGCGCACCATCTGAGAGGGGCTCACAGAGAAGAGGCCATGCAGAGCGCCTTGAACAGCACGCGAGGAGTTGATGGTAATCTTCTTCTTATCGCGCGAGATAGTATAGCTGGTCTGAGCCGAAGGAGCTGCAGCGCCGGAGGCGAGAAGCGAATCGACATAACGGCGCAAGAAAGCGAGCGTTACTACATCGTTGTCATCTGTTGGGTCGAGGATGCCCTTGATTTGCCGTCCGCCAGCGTTGCTGCCAGCAGCGACGACGTCGGCTATGGTAGGCGTAGCCGAGAGAGGCAGACGCGAAGCGGTGTCGGTAAGCAAAGAAAGCACGCTGTCGCGTATGGAAGGCTTATTAACCAGGCGGTCGTAATCTGCCGAGCCAGCAAAGAGGGCATACGGCACACTGACCATCTGCTGAACAGCACTGACGGTGTAAAGTCGGAGGCCAAGCGGTCT
>JAZRVD010000183.1:0-2710 GCA_045598945.1 Bacteroidales bacterium
TGTCCGGTAAAATGACTATCTTTGCTCATGGTTATGATTTGGTTTTGTAGTGAAAGCAAAGATAACCAAAAGGGCTGATACTTCATGTGAGTACCAGCCCTAAATTTATCAATTCAAAAAAGTTTTACCGGACAGCAATAACATGGAGTATTATTTTCATCACTCCTTCAGCATGATGTTCTCTTTGTTGGGTGTGTACGGCAAGGTCGATGAGAAATGTTGCAGTCAGGGCAGAGTGGATATGGTGGTGGAGACTCCCGACAATGTTTATATCTTTGAGTTCAAGCTCAACGACAGTGCCGATGCCGCACTTCGTCAGATAGACGAGCGAGGCTATGCCAAGACCTATCTCTCCGACAGCCGTAAGGTCTACAAGATAGGAGTCAAGTTTGGCAAGGAGAGCGGCACTATCGACGAGTGGCAGGTCGTCGAGGGCGTATGAAAAAACGACATTTATTTATGAGTCGGTTAAAGAAACTTTATTGTTGATTTGTGGTGTTTGGGCTGCTAAGAAAAGCTTGCCGCGTCACTATGATGTTTAGTGAGCGTTATTTACTTAGTTCTTTGGCTATGACGTCGGCAATCATCATGCTGGTGCGGTTGGTTTTGTCGCTTGACGGGTGCAAGCCGTCGGGCATGTACTGCGTGATGTTGTCGACGGTGAAAGGTAGTTTGTCCGAGATGTCGACAAAGCGTAGATGTCGGTAATCGGCAAGTTTCTGCTGGCATTGCCACACAAGATGTTCTCCGCCGTAGTTGATGTTGTTGCGGCTGTAGTGCGATACGACGACTATGTCACATTCTGGTTTCATCTCTTGCACCTTGTCAATGAAAAAGTTGCATGCTCCGTAGAAGTAGTTTCTGTCGCGTGAGGCAACATCGCTGTTGTAGAACGTCTCGGCGTTGCAGAACGACCCGTCGTTAAAGCCGTGGTCTATGAATATGCAGTCTGCTTGGTCGAGATATTGCTCAAGGATTTTGTCGTAGGATGTGGCCTGCCATTGTTCTATGTTGTAGTCTATGCCGTTGAAGTAGTTGCATAGTATGGTGTCGTTGGCATGCTGTTGAGCGTATTGGAGGTATTGCTCTTTCTCTTTTGACGACAGTGTCAGAGAGTAGGCTATGTATCGCCAGTATACGCTGTCCCAGCCAGTGCTGTCGTCTGCCGTAATCTTGGTGGCGAAGCCTTTGCGCATCATCGAGTTGCTTGCAGCCACGTCTATTACTTTTGCCGATAGTGCTTTGCCTACTATGTAGGGATAGTCGTCGGTAGGTATAGAGGTGCCTACCCATAGTATCGTCTTGCCTTTGTATGGTGTGTCTACTTTGTCGCAGCACACGGTGATGGCTGTCTTTATGCGTTTGCGCTGGTCTTTTGATGAGTTTTTGTAGTATATTACAAATGCTGACATGGCGAGCATCAGCACGCTTGCAACAATGAGTGTTATACCTATTATCTTGTGTTGTCTTCTCTTTCTTCTTCTTTCGCAAACATGTTTTTTCATAGCTGTTATTGTTGTGGTTTTGTTGTCAATCCAAGTTCTGCTCCTTTGTCGAGCATCATCTGCCATGCCTCTTCCCTCTGGTTGGGGATGATACCGTCGAGTATGGCGTCTTTTATGGCGTCTTTTATGATGCCTATCTCACGGCATGGCGGAATGCCGAAGGTCTCCATAATGTCCTCGCCACTGACGGGTGGCTGGAAGTTGCGTATGCGGTCTTTCTCTTCCAATTCTATAAGTTTCTGGCGTACTATCTGGAAGTTGTTTAAGAATTTGCGCACTCGTTCCTCGTTTTTTGACGTTATGTCGGCCTCGCAGAGTAACATCAGGTGGTCGATGTCGTCGCCAGCGTCGAAGAGCAAACGTCTGACAGCTGAGTCGGTAACAATGTCTTCCGACAGAATGATGGGTCTAAGATGCAGCAACACCAGTTTCTCTACATATCTCATCTTGTTGTCGAGAGGCAGACGTAGGTTGGTGAAGATTTTTTTTACCATCTTGCTGCCTTTCACCTCGTGGCCGTGGAACGTCCAGCCTATCTTCTCGTCGTAGCGTTTGGTGGCGGGCTTGCCTATGTCGTGGAGTGCCGCTGCCCAGCGCAGCCAGATGTTGTCGCTATGTTGGGCAACGTTGTCTATCACTTTTAGGGTGTGGTAGAAGTTGTCTTTATGGCTTTTGTTGCCAACGGTCTCGGTGCCTTTAAGTCTTGTAAATTCAGGGAAGATGAGTTGCATCAGCCCGCTCTCTTGCAGTAGTCTGAAGCCGATGGAGGGCTTTGGCGATGCCAGTATTTTGTTGAGTTCTACAGCCACACGCTCTTTCGACACTATGTCTATCCTTTGTGCGTTGCGTGTTATTGCCTCAAAGGTGTCGGGGTAGATGTCGAAGCCAAGCTGAGTGGCAAAGCGTATGGCGCGCATCATGCGTAGTGGGTCGTCGCTAAAGGTGATGTCGGGGTCGAGAGGCGTGCGGAGGATGCCTTTGTCGAGGTCTCTGATGCCGCCAAAGGGGTCTATTATCTCGCCAAAGTTGTCGCTGTTGAGCGAGGCCGCCATGGCGTTGATGGTAAAGTCGCGCCGGTTCTGGTCTTCTTGCAGTGTGCCGTTTTCAACGACAGGCTTGCGGCTCTCGTGGTGGTACGACTCTCGTCGTGCGCCTACAAACTCTATTTGCCATTCGGTGCCGTCTTGTATGCATCTGAACGAGGC
>JAZRVD010000184.1:0-2390 GCA_045598945.1 Bacteroidales bacterium
AAGCAGAGGCCGCAATGTGCAGCGTGGTAGCAATCTTCGTATCAAGGCTCGTCTCACCCTTGAGGAAATCGACAAGGGTGTGGAAAAGAAATATAAGGTCAAGAAGTATGTCTCGTGCAAGAGCTGTGGCGGCACAGGTGCTCGCAACAATTCGTTTGAGACCTGTTCGCGTTGTCATGGTACTGGTGTCGTTACCGAGGTGCGGCGTACTATCTTGGGCTCGATGCAGACCCAGTCGGTATGCCCTCAGTGCGGTGGTCAGGGACAGATTATCAAAGAGAAGTGCCACGAGTGCCATGGCGACGGCATTGTCCTGTCGGAAGAGGTTGTTACAGTCAATATCCCTGCCGGTGTTGCCGACAATATGCAGTTCGCTATACAGGGTAAGGGCAATGATGCTCCTCATGGCGGCGTGCCTGGCGACTTGATAGTTCTTGTGGAAGAGATACCTCACGATATTTTCGACCGCCAGCAGGACAACATTTACTACAATGCTTTTATTAGCTATCCCGATGCCGTGTTAGGATGCTCACTTGAGGTGCCTACGTTGTCGGGCAAGGTGAAGGTGAAGATAGACCCCGGCACTCCTTCGGGCAAGATATTGAGATTGAAAGGCAAAGGCTTGCCAAGTATCGAAAATCGCGGCTACCGCGGCGACATGCTGGTATGTATCAACATCTGGGTGCCTAAGAATTTAAGTCGTGAAGAGAAGTCTATGGTGGAGTCGCTGAAGAAGAAAGAGGCTTTCGACCCTCATCCGGAGTCTAAGGATAGGCATTTTATCGATAAGCTTCGCGATTTATTTAGTTAGTCTTAAATCCTCATATTGCTCTCGGCTATGAACGAGGCATTTTTACAGTATCTCTGGCAACACAAGTTGCTCGCCAAGGAGCTCGTTACTACCGACGGGCTCCCTGTTCGTGTGCTTAGACAGGGCGACTTGAACCGCGATGCGGGACCCGACTTCTTTAATGCTAAGCTGCTTATCGATGGCATAGAGTGGGTGGGCAATGTGGAGATACATGTCAAGGCGTCGGATTGGAAGGCTCACAATCATTCTGCCGACAAGAGTTACAATAATGTTATCTTGCACGCTGTATATACAGCCGATGCCGACATCGTCAACGAGGCTGGCTATAAAATGCCTACTCTGCAGATGTCGTCGTTTATCGATGCCGCTCTTGTCGAGAAGTATGACACTTTGGTCAATATGCCGCTTGCCGACAGTGTGCCGTGTGCTGCAAAACTGCCTCTGATACCATCGTTTATGGTGGACTCTTTTCTCGAACGTCTTTCGGTGGAAAGGGTGAAGCAGAAGACCGACGATGTGCAGCGCCTTCTCGCTGAGGCTCATGGAGGGTGGGAGCAGTGCTGCTATTGGCTTATGGCTCGTTACTTTGGTGGCAAGACCAATGCTTTCCCTTTTGAGCTGTTGGCAAAGTCTACCGACATGCGTCTGTTGGCACGTTGGAAAAACGACCTGGAAAGGTTGGAGGCCATCTTGTATGGACAGGCAGGCATGCTCGACGAGTTTTTTGACGACGAGTACCCCCGTGCTCTTCAAGCCGACTATCAAGCTTTGCGGTCGGGAGCAGGCCTTACGCCTATCTCGTCGCACCTGTGGAAGTTTTTTCGCATACGTCCGTCGAGTTTCCCTACGTTACGCATTAGTCAGTTTGCACAGCTGCTGTCGCAGTCGTCGGGACTGTTTTTCAAAATGCTCCAGACCGACAATGCCGAGAAGCTTCTGAACTTGTTCGATGTCAAGGCGTCGGAATATTGGTCTACGCATTATCGTTTCGACAAGTCTTCGCAGCACAGTGTCAAGTCGGCTGGTCGTTCTTTTGCCTACAACCTTCTAATCAATGCGTGGGTGCCGTTGCTGTTTGAGTATGGCAACGCTCACGGCGAGGAGCAGTATAAGGAGCGTGCTATCGATCTCTTGCATCAGCTGCCACCCGAAGACAACCGCATTGTCTCTATATGGAAGTCTGTAGGCATCACACCGTCTGATGCCGCACAGTCGCAGGCGTTGATACAGCTTTACAACAACTATTGCTGTCAGCGGCAGTGTCTTAATTGTCATTTTGCTTATCAAGTTCTTAAAATATGAATGCTGGTTATTTAGATTCTATCCTTACGCAATCTCAGTCTACGATTGCTGATGCAAATCGCGAGTTTGATGTTCTGCTTACCGATAGTCGTCATCTTGCGTTGGCGGAGCGCAGTATATTTTTTGCTATCCCAACAAAACGCAATAGCGGCTTCCGTTATGTTGCAGACCTCTATGCCGATGGCGTCCGTAATTTCGTGGTGCCAAACAATCTTTCTCCTGAGCAGATGGCTCAGCTCTCGTCATTTTCTAAGGCCAACATCTGGTTTGTCGATGA
>JAZRVD010000185.1:0-2195 GCA_045598945.1 Bacteroidales bacterium
CACGATTAGGAAACTCATGCTGGTTTACCAATCTTGAGCATAACAAGCGACACAGCCCTTTAGCACTCATGACCATGGAGGACAACATCAAGCACTCCAAGCACAAAGAGATACGCGAAAATGGCTACCCACACTACGACAACTACGACGCTATAGAGGTCTCTCACACCGACGCCATACCTTCCGACTACACCGGCGTTATGGGTGTGCCAATAACCTTTATGGACAAATACTGCCCAGAACAGTTTGAAATTCTTGCAGAAATGGTAAGTACCACCATTGACGATTATAACAAGGGTTATCCATACATCAACGGCATAAGAAAATACGCACGAATATTAATCCGCAAACGACAATAAGCATTATGAAAACGACACTCAAAGAATACACCGTAAAAGATATATGCAAAGGCTTTGTATATAGCGAAAGCGAAGAGAAAGGACTCTTCGGACTAAATGGCACACTAACTATACAGCCCGAATATCAGCGCCACTATATCTACAACGACGGCAAGCACGACGTGGCCGTCATCGAGTCGCTCTTAAAAGGCTACCCATTAGGTCTGCTATACTTCAACAAAAACGGCGAACAGCTGGAAGTCTTGGACGGGCAGCAGCGCATAACATCTATAGGACGCTTTCTAAACGACAAATTCGCCATCAACATCGACACGCACAACCCCATGTACTTCACCACCCTGCCAGCCGACCAAAAGGAGCGTATCCTCAACTCCACCCTGCTGACATACATCTGCGAAGGCAGCGAGACGGAGATAAAAGAGTGGTTCCGCACCATCAACATCACCGGCATAAAACTTGAGCCACAAGAGATACTCAACGCCGTATACTCCGGCCCCTTTGTGTCGAAAGCCAAAGAGGTATTCTCCAACTCGCTCAACGCCAACCTGCAGAAATGGAAGACCTACATAAAAGGCGACATCAAGCGTCAAGCCATACTGCACGTAGCTCTTGAATGGGTGGCAAATGGCGAAGAAAAAATAGAGAACTATATGGCAATGCACCGCCACGACACCAACATCGACGAACTGGTGCGCTGCTTCAACAGCGTAGTAGACTGGGTTGACGGACTCTTCGACAGCACCGAGAAAGAGATGTGCGGCCTGCCATGGGGTAGCTACTACACGCTCTACCACGCCACACCATACAACCACACCGAGATAAACCGCCGTTTCAAAGAGCTTTATGCCGACGGCAGCGTGAAAAATCGCAAAGGCATATACGAATACCTGCTTGGCAGCGAGACACACCCCGAACTGCTCGACATACGCATATTCGAAGACAGCACCAAGAAAAGCGTCTACGCCCAACAGACAGCCCACGCCAAAGAGCATGGCACCAGCAACTGCCCGCTATGCGCCATCTCCAACAACCCTATCGAGCAAACCAAGATATGGGATATAAAAGACATGGACGCCGACCACGTTACAGCATGGAGCAAAGGCGGCAGCACCAGCATCGACAACTGCCAGATGCTCTGCAAGACGCACAACCGTGCCAAAGGCAACAGATAAACGACCTACTAAAAGAGTCCTAAAACAATCTTCAACTCACCTATCCCTTTCCAGCATAAAAAAGGTCAACTCTTTATCACACCTACAATAGCACCAAAAACAATTGTTGCTATTATAGCCTTAATAATGGCAGGAATACCAACAGGCGAACCTGAACTTTGCTTGATAGCTGTATCGATAACTGTTACAGCAACCAGAACCAAAACAAGCAAAAATACTTTAATTACTTTCATACAATAATAATGTTTAATAATTTTCAATTTGCAAAATTAAAAATATGTAGTGCAAGGTTTTTGCACTACAAAAAAATAATAAAAAAAATTATATTTGCAAACAGTAACACAACCGTCGTCCAGTATACAGCATCTTTATACTAAACTTTCATCTTTCAGGATTTCAACCAAATACACAACGTACCATACAGCTAAAAGTAGAAGAGACAGGAGAAGTGTTCTCCGACAAGCTCAAAATATTCACACTCGAACTACCGGACTACAAAAACAAACCAATAGACGAATGTACATCTAAAATTGACAAATGGCTATATAGGGAATGTCGCTAATTGAATAAAATTATTTTAATTTTCTGATTGCCAATGTTATAAAAAAGTTGTATCTTTGCATTGTAAAACAAAAAATCCCCCAAATTGTCCTAAATTACCTAT
>JAZRVD010000186.1:0-3632 GCA_045598945.1 Bacteroidales bacterium
TCTGATACATATTGCTTAGTGATTAAATTTCTTAATTTAACGTCTGCGACGAGGCATCTGTGGCAGCTTGCCGCCCTTTGTGGAGACCGCTTTCATCATCTTGCGCGTATCTTCGAACTGTTTGAGAAAACGGTTGAGCTCTTGTATGCTTCTGCCGCTACCTGCCGCTATGCGCTGCTTACGGCTGGCATTGATACAACCCGGATTGCGACGCTCGTAAGGAGTCATGGAGCCTATCATAGCCTCGATAGGCACAAAAGCGTCGTCGCCTATCTCTATGTCTTTTGTCAGCTTGCCCAAGCCAGGTATCATGCCCATGAGGTCCTTCATGCTGCCCATCTTCTTCAACTGAGCCAACTGACCGAGAAAGTCCTCAAAGTTATATTCGTTGCGGATGATGCGCTTCTGTATCTTACGAGCCTCCTCTTCGTTGTACTGCTCCTGAGCACGCTCTACAAGAGAGATAACGTCGCCCATGCCCAGTATACGGCTTGCCATACGGTCGGGATAGAACACGTCGAGTGCGTCCATCTTCTCACCTACGCCAACAAACTTTATGGGCTTGTCGACAGTATAGCGTATTGTCAGAGCAGCACCGCCGCGAGTGTCGCCGTCAAGCTTGGTAAGCACCACGCCGTCGAAATCAATGCGCTCGTTGAAAGTCTTGGCGGTGTTTACCGCATCTTGACCAGTCATAGAGTCTACTACAAAGAGCGTTTCTTGCGGATTAAGCTTTGACTTCAAGCGAGATATTTCATCCATCATCTCCTCGTCAACGGCAAGACGACCGGCGGTATCCACTATCACCACCGACACGCCTTTGCTCTTTGCCTCCACAATGGCATGCTGGGCTATCTCTACAGGATTCTTGTTACCATCCTCAGTATATACAGGCACCTCTATCTGCTCGCCAAGAGTCTGCAACTGACTTATAGCAGCAGGACGGTATACGTCGCCAGCTACCAGCATCACGCTCTTGCCGCGCTTATGCTTGATGTAGTTAGCCAGCTTGGCAGAAAACGTTGTCTTACCAGAGCCTTGCAGACCCGCTATAAGCACCACCGCAGGCGTACCCTTGAGGTTGATGTCCGATGCTTCAGCACCCATCAACTTGGTGAGTTCTTCATGCACAATCTTCACCATCAACTGGCCAGGCTCGATACTACTTATAACATTACGTCCCATGGCTTCAGCCTTCACCCTGTCGGTAAATGCCTTGGCTATAGGATAGCTCACGTCGGCATCTATCAGTGCCTTACGCACCTCCTTGACGGTCTCTGCCACATTGATATCGGTTATCGAGCCTTTGCCACGCAGGGTGTGCAATGCTTTCTCGATCTTGCTGCTTAGATTTTCAAACATAAATATTAGTATTATTTTTCCACTCAATACCTACGTTACACATAACGATGTATTTCGAGCTTCCTTCTTTTAAGCATGCAAAATTACATTTTTTTTCCAAAAAAAATCCCTTTTTTGATTTTTCTATGTCAAACAAAGCTACCTATCAACAAGTTACACCAAAGATGTTTCTAATTTTCTTTTCAAATTACTTTTCACAACAACAGCCATGTACTCATTTTTTACACCTTTTAGAATGTTTTTCGCACAACATTAAAGTTTGAACGACATGTCGCATGCTACGTCTCCACACCATCGACATATAGGGAAAGTAACTATAAGAAAAGGAACAAACACAATATAACACATACATTTACGTAGATAAATCAACATCCTGCAACAAATCATCATCACCAACCATCAAATAAAAATGGATTTTTTTTTGAAATATGAAACTATTTTTGTAATTATGTCGTTATCTATAACGTAAAGCAACAACAAACATCACCACTTTCTTACTTTATCTGCCTACCTATGTATATGTGGGCGACAAAACACCTGACGACAAAGAAAAAAAACTCAACATATACAATGCGTCAATTAAAAATCACCCATTCTATCACCAACAGAGACATCAAATCGCTCGACAAATATCTGCAAGATATATGCAGCGAGGAGTTGCTCACGCCTGAAGAGGAGGTCGTTCTGGCTCAGAAGATAAAGAACGGCGACCAAGATGCCCTTGAACGGCTAACACGCGCCAACCTTCGCTTTGTAGTCTCTGTTGCAAAACAATATCAAAACCAAGGTCTCAGTCTGCCCGACCTTATCAACGAAGGCAATGTAGGCCTTATCAAAGCCGCCAAGCGCTTCGACGAGACACGCGGATTCAAATTCATCTCATACGCCGTATGGTGGATACGCCAAGCCATATTGCAAGCCATCTCAGAGAACTCACGCATAGTGCGTCTGCCCAGCAACCAACTCGGAGCCCTCAACAAGTTGAAGAAAGAGATTGCGTGCCTCGAACAAGAACTTGAGCGCCCACCATCAGCCGAAGAGCTCAGCCATACCGTTGACATGCCAGAGAACAAAATAAAGGCTATACTCGGCATATCGGGCCGTCACATCTCGTTAGACGCCCCACTCGGCACTGATGAAGACGTCAACTACATCGACGTGCTGCCCAACGACACCACGCCCGACACCGACGACAATCTCATGAAAGAATCGCTTGCACGCGAGATAGAGCGCGCACTCAGCACCCTCACCGAATACGAGCGCGAAGTCATCAAGATGTACTTCGGCATAGGCATACCTCACTCACTCTCACTCGACGAGATAGCCGACAAGTTCAACCTCACACGCGAACGCGTCCGCCAAATCAAGGAGAAAGGCATCAAGCGCCTCAAGAACTCGTCGAAGAGCAAAGCACTGCAAGCCTATCTATAATCCTTTCATCACTATTCGACAATGTTGCTAACCAACTATTTCGATAACATCAACGAGCGGCAAATGCAGCAATTTGCCGCTCTTTTTGACCTCTACGCCGAGTGGAACGAGAAAATCAACGTCATCTCACGCAAAGATATCGACAACTTTGAAGAGCACCACCTGCTTCACTCTCTCGCTATTGCCAAGATACAGCCTTTCAAACCTCACAGCCGCATCCTCGACGTAGGCACTGGAGGCGGTTTCCCCGGCATACCACTCGCCATACTCTTTCCCGACACCAACTTCGTACTTGTCGATTCGATAGGCAAAAAGATAAAGGTTGTACAAGCCGTAGCCGATGCCATAGGTCTTGCCAACGTTACCGCCCTGCACCAACGCGCCGAGGAGACAGAAGGCACATTCGACTTTATAGTGTCGCGCGCCGTCACCAACCTCTCGCAACTTGTGCCATGGGTAAAGAAAAAAATAAGCCGCCAGCAGCAGCACGCACTCCCCAACGGACTGCTTGTATTAAAAGGTGGCGACCTTGCCGACGAACTCAAGCCCTTCGGCAAACAGCCATCGCTCTACCCTATCACCGACATCTTTCCCCTACCCTTCTACGAAAACAAATACGTCGTCCATCTTCCACTCGTATAAACGGAAAAAGGCTGCACCGTTCAACAACAATGCAGCCTTTTTCTATTGCAATACACCGTAAGCACCCGATAAATCACACGTTGTGGGAGTAAAAAAGCTGTTGTAGTTTTGCGGATTGAAATGCAAGAACAAAATCAAAACACAACAGCATGAAAACATACGGTTTATGTATGCCCGACACAAGGCAATCCTCGACG
>JAZRVD010000187.1:0-3594 GCA_045598945.1 Bacteroidales bacterium
GCCTTACTTCGAGGACTTCAACCATTTGGGCGTTGCCGAAGGATATTATACTACCGATTTTAACAAGCCATCAAAATACAACGAGGCAGATTTTGACACCACGCTGCCTGCTTGCTGGTATTTTGCCAACAATCGTGTGAATAGCGACTACCCGTATGCCGAAATAATACGCAATGCCGATTGGGCAAATGAAGAGGGGGCACTGGCTCTTCGCACGCATTACTACCGTACCATCATGCCGGTATTGCCAATGTTCGACAAGCCTGTGGATAGTTTGAAGATCAGTTTTATGACCAAGGTGGCAAATACTTACTGCGCAACGTATCAGTTAGGTTATATCACCGACATGACCGACTATGAAAACAGCTTTGTGCCGTTGCTGAATATACCTTTGCAGACTATCAAGAACAACATACGTTACGACTTCCGCAACGACGGTATTGATGTGCCGGCGAATGCTCGTATCGCTTTCCGCTGGAGAGACGACTGCCGTTGGGACTACTCCATAACCATCGACGATGTGAAAGTCGAGGTCGCTGAGCCTTGCCCGATGCTTGAGAACCTGCATGTTGCCGAACGTACCGAGACCAGTATACGCCTTGAGTGGACCGAACTTAACAATGTTGAAGGCTATCAGGTAGAGGTGTGCGAGGCTGGTCAGCAGCGTGGCGAGGGTCGCATGGTGTCGCCCAATCCACGTTACGGCTTCTGCAATGTTACTGGCTTAAATCAGGGCAGTCGCTACACCTTCTATGTCAGCACCTATTGTGGCGAGGGTAGGGTAGGTCAGGCTGAGAGCGTGGCTACCACTACGGTGTGCCAGCGCATGACGCTGCCATACGTCGAAGACTTCGAGGGCTACGGCAACGACCGTGCCTACTACACCTACACCAATGCCGGCTGGCCGGGCGACCAGAACAATGTGCCGTTGCGTTATGACGACGGTGACCACTACCTGCCGTCGTGCTGGACCTTCCCGACCATGGCAAGCGAGCGCAGCAGCTATCCGCGTGTCTATCTTGTCAGCGGTACGCAGAGCGAGGACGGCTATATCTCCGCTCTCAGCGTCAGTGGCGACTATTCGCTCTTTATGCATACCGAGTGGAGTGGCGATGCTTCCGCCAATATGGCTGTGCTGCCTGTTATGGAATTGCCTATCGACAGTCTTAAGATAAGCTTCTGGCACCGCGACCTTCGCACACATTGGAGCAATGGCGACTATGGCGGACCATTGCAGATAGGCTATATGAGCAACCCGCTTGACTACACCACCTTTGTGCCAGTGCAGACCTACAATATTGGTGGCGATCATCGTAGCTATTTCTTGCGCGACGAGTTCGACTTCCGCCATTACTGCGACAGCCTCAAGGCTATAGGTCAGGGCTTGCCTACTGGCTCGGTTATTGCCTTTAAGTATGTGTATTATCGAGGCACCAGCACCCTGCTGTTAGACGATATAGTGGTAGACCGTGCGCCTAAATGCCCAACGGTACACAACATCCGTGTGGCAGAAGATGTCAACACGCGCCAGACAACTCTCTCGTGGGCGTCGATGGCAGTTGCTAACCGCTATCAGATAGAATACGGCCGCCACGGTTTCCAGCGTGGTACTGGCACGACTATCGAGGTGCGTACTACTAAATATGTATTCCAAAATCTCGACACCAATGCCGAGTATGATTTCTATCTGCGTGCCTATTGCGGCAGCTGCGATGCCTACAGTCCCGACACCTTGGTGCGCTATCGCACATACGCTTTGCCTACAGACACTATACATGCTCCGTACTATGACAACTTTGACTTATATGCTTATAGTTTGAATCAGAACTCGCATTACGTCCCCATGCAGGGTGCGTCGAATGTGAATAATATAAATGCATATATATCCGCTACCGACTACTATACGACCGATATGTATCGTCGTAACACCAATGGCTACGCTTGGCCATACGGTTGGCAGTTCCCCATGACTTGTGGTGGTGATGAATGGTGGCGTACAGACAACTATGACGGACGCTTCCCCAAGATGACGCTTATGAGTAGTACTGCCAATGCCGTTGAGGTGTACGATGCCACGCACTATTGGAAGGGTGTGATGTTTGGTATGGGGTCAGCTCGCAATCGTGCGGCTATGGCAATTATGCCGGCGTTCCGCGATACTGTTAACGACCTTCAGTTGCGTTTGAAATATCGCTTCCGCAACCAGTATCACGGCAAGGCGTATATTGGCTTGACCAGTGCCATCAACGATGTTAACAATTTTATTCCTGTGCGTGAGCTTCTGCCTACGCAGGAGTGGACTATGGATAGCACCTCGTTCTATGGCTTTGTGCCTGCCGACCAAGCTCACAAGTATCGTATGGCTATTAGGTATAATTATGAGACTACCGATGGCAATCTTGTCAACGATGGCTTTATATATCTCGATAGCATTGCTGTTACGCGTCTGCCTGAGTGCCGTATGCCTAACAACTTGCACTTGGTGCTCGACAACGAGCAGCTGCATCAAGGCAAGTTCGACTTTGCATGGGACGGTCCGGAAGATGCCATGGGCTATGAGGTGAGATTGGAGAAAAACAGCGAGCCCGGAGAATCCGGCACTTCCAGAATATCCAGTACAACCAATATCACCTTCCAGGATCTAGTTTCGGGTGCTCAATACACAGCTTACGTCCGCACCATCTGTGCTGTCGGCGATACCAGCGAGGCTGCATCTCTGCTCTTCAATGCACCATGCCGTGGCGAAGATCTGCCATACGTCGAGAATTTCGACTCTTACAGCGCTGCTGCTGGCTATTTCAGTACCAATACAACGGCTCCAGCGCGCTTTGCCGATATGTACGACCGTCATGTCATGCCTACCTGCTGGAATTTCGACCGCAATACCAACAACTTCACGTCTATCTATACCTATAATGTCAACAACTATCCTCAGGCATTCTTGACCAACAGTGCCGACCTACAGTATACTCACAATGGCGGCGACGACAAGTCGTTGATACTCAAGACTACCACCAATGGTCATGCCACGGCTATATTGCCTATGATGGCGTTGCCGTTAGATAGGTTGAAAATAACTTTCTACTATCGTAACCATAGTTCATACGAAGGCACCAATCCTATGCAGATAGGCTATGTTACAGGTGCCAGCACCGACAGCCCGCAGTGGTTCCAGCTTGGCGACGACTATCCGTTGAACGACATCTTCACCAAGGTGTCGTATGACCTTAGCCGCGACGGTACTGTGTTTCCTGCCGACGCTCAGCTGGCTATACGCTACAAGACGGGTGGCAATGCCGCCTACTATCTTGCTATCGACAGTGTTAGAGTGGAACTTGCACCAAGCTGTCCCGACCTTGAAGAGCTTGCTGTGCAGTCGGTTACCGACAATAGTGTTACGCTCAAGTGGAGTGCTGCGCCGGGTGCTACCTACGAGGTTGTGGCGCTCAACAATGGCGTAGAGGAAAGCCGTCAGGTGGTGGGTGTCAATCGTGCCACTGTAGCAGGTCTCACGGCAGGTGTGCGCTATAGATTTGATGTGCGGGTAGTATGTGGCGAGGGCGATACGGGAGCCGTAAGCACCATCTACGCTAT
>JAZRVD010000188.1:0-34149 GCA_045598945.1 Bacteroidales bacterium
AAAAGTTGAATGTTGAAGAACTAATGTGTCAATTAAAATTAAAAGATAAAAAATACTTTAGAACAAAATTTTTACTACCTGCTATCAATGCAGGTTGGGTGGTGCCTCTCTATCCAAACAAGCCAACGCATCCCCACCAGCGCTATTATCTGACGGGAGCCGGATTGTTATTTCTACAAGAAAATGAGGCATAGCCGTCGTCTCAAAAGTAATGTCGTAAAATTAAAGAAAACAATATAAATGATGAAAAAAAATAATATACTTTATTATTGGCTGTCTTGTTTGCCAGTTGTGACGAGATAATGTACAAATTCGACAAAGAAAAGAAGGCGGAAGCCATTGAGCAGATAAAGGCAACAATAATATAGCAGGAGGCCAAGGAGTTGCCTCTCTTTCTTCAAAAGTATAACGACGTGCATGGTGTTGTCATCGACAGTGTTGTCTTTCTAAACAATACAGAACCCTACGAGGGTTACATCGTTACCACATGGGACTTTGATAAAGAAATCCCATCCAAAAGTTAACGTTACTCATACAAAGGCAGTATAGCACGTGTAACAAAGACCGTCTATGTCCCTCTCAATTATGTCAGTCATCAAAGTATGGAGGACTATGAATGGTCGAGCGATTGGAAAGAGGCGTATAATCAGGTGACCTACAAATCATATTATAAATTTCTAATGACCAACAACTCCGACATTAGTGAAAACTTCAAGCTCTTTTGCCTCGTGAGTTGTTTCTTTTGTTAGTTTGTTGTTTCAAAAATAATACTGGGCAACAATAATCTTTTTCACAATTTATTCACATATTGCTGAAAATGTTTGTGGGTTAAGAAAATATTTGTATCTTTGCATCTCGATTTGTGAACAGCATGCTGTTCAAGGGTGTCGATAATCTTATTATAATTCAATTAAATAAACAACAATGTACGCAATTGTAGAAATCGCAGGAAAGCAATTCAAGGTCTCTCAAGATCAGAAGATCTTCGTCAGCCGCCTCCAGAATGAAGAGGGTAGCGAGGTTTCTTTTGACACCGTGATGCTCAAAGACAATGAAGGCAATGTTGAGGTTGGCAAGCCTTACATCGCTGGTGCTAACGTCAAAGCTACCGTTATCCGTCATCTTAAGGGCGATAAGGTGCTTGTGTTTAAGAAGATTCGTCGCAAAGGCTATCAGAAGATGAACGGCCACCGCGACTATCTTACTCAAATCCAAATCAACAGCATCAACTAACTCTTTGTTGGTGTCCGTGCCTCTGCACGGTGGTAAATTATTTTTTCGTTAAACCTATCAAATCATATTATTATGGCACACAAAAAAGGTGTAGGTAGTTCCAGCAACGGTCGTGAATCCGAAAGCAAACGTCTTGGTGTGAAAATCTTTGGCGGTCAGAAATGTATCGCTGGCAATATCATCGTTCGTCTGCGTGGCACCGTCCACAACCCAGGCGAGAACGTAGGTATGGGCAAGGATCACACTCTCTTCGCTCTTTGCGATGGTATCGTAAAGTTCAAGAAGGGTCGTCAAGATCGCTCTTTCGTATCTGTTGTACCTCAAACACAGGAATAAGAAAACTTCATAATTATAAGTATTAATTGGGAAAGGCCAGTGGCTTATGCTATTGGTCTTTTTTTTCTATTCATGAATGGCTATTGACTGTCCTTCGTGTCTTTCTTCTGCCGTAGGCTTATCTTCTTGTTGTGGTCAAGCGTCTGTCGGTATGGTCAAGTGGTCAAGCGTCTGTCGGTATGGTAAAAGTTGTCTGTTGATATAGTTGCAATTATATTCCCGTTATGTTGTATGGATTTTGTAGAGATCTTTAGCGCGTTTACAATTTTATTTGCCCTTATTGACATTACGGGCTCGATACCTATATTTATCGGGTTTCGTGAGCAGGGCAAGCCTGTCAATGCTTTGAAGGCCAGCGGGGTGGCTCTGCTGCTTTTTGTGCTGTTCTTTTTTATGGGCGATGCTCTCCTCACACTCTTTGGCGTAGACCTCGCCTCGTTTGCCGTGGCTGGCGCTGTGGTTATACTTATTCTCGCTCTTGAGATGATCCTTGGTGTGGAGATAATAAAGAACGAGAACACGGGTGGTGGCGCCTCTGTGGTGCCTGTTGCATTCCCTTTGATAGCTGGTCCGGGGGCGTTGACAGCCCTGCTGTCGCTGCGTGCCGACCATGCGGTGGTGAATATAATGATAGCCCTGGTGCTGAATATTGTCCTTGACTATGTGGTGCTTCGCTTCTTAGACAAGATAGAGAAAGTTCTTGGCAAGAATCTTATTTTTATTGTGCGCAAGTTCTTTGGCGTGTTGTTGTTGGCGTTGGCTGTAAAGATGTTGGTCAACAATCTGTCGGTGGTTATCGCCTCGTTTGGCAGTTAGTCTATTTGCGTTCCTCTTCTATCTGTATTCTTAGGCTCTCGGTATGTATGCTTTCGTAGAGGCGACGAACAAAGTCGCCGTCTATGCCTAATCTGTCTGCCATCGTTATCTTGTCTTGTAGCACCTGCTCCCAGCGGTTTGACTGTAGCACGGTGAGGTTGTGCTCTTTCTTCACTGTGGCTATCTCACGGCAGATGTTCATGCGGCGCGACAGTATCTGCATCAGCTGTTTGTCTACTTCGTCTATCTCGGTGCGCAACATCTGCAGACGCTGTGGTGTACTGCTGTTGGTGTGCTGTACAAGGCTGTGCAATAGGCTGTTGAGTTCGTGTGGCGTTATCTGTTGAGTGGCGTCTGTCAGTGCTTGCGATGGGGTGGGGTGCACCTCTATCATCAGTCCGTCGAAGCCGAGATCTAAGGCTGTCTGCGACAGCTCTGCCACCTTGTCGGCACGTCCTGTGATATGCGAAGGGTCGCATATCAGTGGTAGGTCGGTACGTCGGCGGTGCAGCTCGATGGCAACCTCCCACAGTGGGTCGTTGCGGTAGATGGTGTTATGATAGGCTGTAAATCCGCGGTGTATGGCGCTGACGCTCTCTACGTTGCTCTGCTCTATGCGCTCTATGGCACCGAGCCATAGCTCTATGTCGGGTGCTGTGGCGTTTTTCACCATCACTGATGTGTGGGTGCCGTGCAATGCTGAGGCTATCTCGCTGACAGAGAAAGGGTTTGAGGTAGTCCTTGCTCCAATCCATACGGCATCGATGCCATGTAGCAAGGCAAGCTCGACATGTTGTGGGTTGGCCACCTCGCAGCAAAACCTTGCGTATGGGAACTCTTTTTTTATGTCCTGCACTATCTTCAGCGCTGCCATGCCCAGCCCTTCGAAGCCTCCTGGGTGGGTGCGTGGCTTCCACACTCCGCAGCGTATCATGTCGACAGTGTCTATAAGCTCTGTCACAACGTTGTGCATCTGCTGGTGGCTTTCGACACTGCAGGGACCTGCTATTATTTGCATTGTAGATCGTTTTTTTTCTTTTCAAACGAAAAAATATTTTTTTTATTGTAGCAATAAAAGCAAGCATTTTAAGTTATTATTAATTAATTGTGCAATTATAGTATGAAAATCAAGTTGCTGAAAGTACAGAATTGGCTGATACTCTCTTTGATAGCCCTTTTGGGCTTGGGTGCTTGCGACTCTTCGCAGTCTCTCTCTCATCTTAATGTGCGTGGCGGTGGTGTTATCAATCGCGATGAATTAAGACGTGTGCCACAGGATATGGACATGGCTTCTTCTTCAAGCTCTGCCTCGTTTGGCGAGGGCATGACCGACGAGGAGGCTGCTATCAAGGCTGCCAGCGATGCCGCTGCTCAGGCTATGCTGGAAGAAGAGGACGGTGGCAGTGCGAGGAAGCATAAAGCTGGCAAGAACCGTCGTAGCAAGAAGTCTAACCAACGTGGTGAGCTACAACGTCAAAATGGCGAGAGCGCAACTGACGAGGAGGTGAAAGATGTTGATGTAGAAGAGAGCATTGACATTGTTGAAGAGGAGATGATTGAAGAGGAAGAGGAGGAGAAGGTCTTTGAAGAGTTGACCGACGAGGCTGACATGAATATGATGGTATATGTAGTGAAAGGCAAGGTGGTAAACAGTGCTGGCAAGCCTATACCTGGTATGCAGCTGGCTCTGTTGGGCAATTCGGTCGACGCCACGCCTTACAACTTCTCTGCCGAAGGATTGCAAGAGGGCATGGTGGCTGTCTCTGCCGAAGACGGCACATTTACTGTCAAGACCACAGAGGTTAGGAGCGACTACATTCGTCTCTTTGTCCGCGACATAGATGGCCCTTCTAAAGGCAACTACAAGAACGATGTCATTAATGTATATTTTGGCAAAGAGGACGTCTCCGACACTGGTCATGGCTGGCGCTACGGCACGTCGGAAAAGTCTATCATCGTTCGTCCCAAGCTCAACCGATAAGGTATTGGCAAAGCAATAATAAGACCTCTGCTGCTGCGGAGGTCTTTTTTTGTGTGAAAGGTGTGTGCAATTACTGTTGGGCGGCGAAATTTATTTGTAATCTTCAAAAAAACAATATATCTTTGCAATCGCAAATGTGGACAGATTTGTAATGATTGCAACCACTCGAAAAAATGCTAAACCAACAGGTTAGATGCTGTAGCGCGATGCAGGTTTAATTTTCTCCCCAATCATCTTTCAAATCTTTTGCACTTTAATATTAGTTCTATTTTATAGCGCTGTTTTCTCGCCTTGGCAGTAAAAGTTTCGCTTTCCATCTGCTCTTGGCTTATCGAAAACGTGAGTCTCTCTTTGTTGTCCAGCATTGAGATGGTAAAATGTTAAATGTAAAAGTTATGAGTTACCTTTTCACTTCCGAGTCCGTTTCCAAGGGACATCCCGACAAGATAGCCGACCAGATTAGCGATGCTATCCTTGACGAGTTTCTGCGTAAAGATGCCGAGGCTCGTGTGGCGTGTGAGACCATGGTTACGACAGGCACAGTCATCCTCTCTGGCGAGATTACTGCCGAGGCGTATGTCGACCTCCAGACTACTGCGCGCAATGTTATAGAGCGTGTCGGTTACACCAAGGGCGAGTATATGTTTGATAGCCGTAGCTGCGGCATACAGTCGCATATCCATGAGCAGTCGAGGGATATAAGCCGTGGCGTAGACACCGACGAGCAGAAAGAACAGGGTGCTGGCGACCAGGGCATGATGTTCGGCTATGCCTGTCGCGAGACCAAGGACTTTATGCCACTGCCCATAGTGCTGTCGCATGTGCTGCTGATGACTCTGGACGACATACGGCAGGGCGACGACAAGCTGATGCCATACCTTCGTCCCGATGCAAAGAGCCAGTTTACAGTAGAATACGACGACAACGGCAAGCCGTTGCGTATCGACACCATAGTGCTCTCTACGCAGCACGACGAGTTTGTGGACAACGACGAGGCCATGCTCAAGAAGATACGTCAAGATGTTGTCGATATTCTATTGCCTCGATTCTTGCAGTCCGCTGCGCTTAATGACGATATACGCCAGCTTTTTGCTGCCGGCGAGTATTGCAAGAAGGGTAACCCCAAGGGCTATAAGCTTTTTGTCAATCCTACGGGCAAGTTTGTCATCGGCGGCCCTCATGGCGACACAGGCCTTACGGGTCGCAAGATAATTGTAGACACCTACGGCGGACGTGGCGCTCATGGCGGTGGCGCGTTCTCTGGCAAGGACAGCTCCAAGGTGGACCGTTCTGGTGCATACGCAGCGCGTCATATCGCCAAGAATCTTGTCGCTGCAGGCGTGTGCGACGAGGCTCTGGTGCAGATCTCCTATGCTATCGGTGTGGCACAGCCTGTGGGCTTTTATGTCAACACCTACGGCACCTCGCATGTCGCTCTCTCCGATGGCGAGTTGGCGGAACGCATATTCCATAGCGACATCGTCAACCTCACTCCTGCCGGCATTGTGAAGCATTTTGGTCTCAAAAATCCTATCTTCCTTCCTACGGCAGCCTACGGTCATTTTGGCAGAGACCCATACTATGATGTAGTCTCTGTGGTTGAGCATGGTGTGCTGGCTTATCGCAAGGTACGTTTCTTCGCCTGGGAGGACCTCGACTATGTTGAGCCTTTCCGCAAGCTTTTTGCTGATGTAATGAAATAAAGTTTTAATATTATTGTACTATGACAAAGCTGAGTGTTAATATCAACAAGGTCGCTACAATCCGCAATGCGCGTGGCGGCAATATGCCAGATGTCTTAAAATTCGCTCTCGACTGCGAACGTTTCGGCGCCCAGGGTATCACGGTGCACCCTCGTCCAGACGAGCGTCATATTCGTTATCAGGATGTCCTCGACCTCAAGCCTATTCTTACTGAGGAGTTCAATATCGAAGGCAACCCGGTGCCTCGTTTTGCCGAGTTGGTCAAGAAGGTCAAGCCGGCGCAGGTTACCCTTGTGCCAGATGCCGAGCATGTGCTTACCAGCAACGCTGGTTGGGACACCGTAACGCATTTCGATTTTCTCAAAGACATTGTGGCTCAGTTCAAAGAGTGCGGCATACGTGTCTCTATCTTTGTCGATGCTAACCCTGTTATGATCGAGAAGGCGGCGCAGACAGGCACCGACCGTGTGGAGCTGTATACCGAGAGCTATGCTTCGGGCTATCATGCTGGCCGTGAAAAGGCCATAGCGCCTTTTGTGCAGGCCGCCAAGGTGGCGCACGACTGTGGCTTGGGTCTCAATGCAGGACACGACCTCAACCTCGACAACTTGCTTTATTTCCACGAGCAGATACCTTTCCTCGACGAGGTGTCTATCGGCCATGCTCTTATCTCCGATGCTCTTTATCTCGGTATCGAGGAAACGATACATCGCTATCTCGACTGCTTGAAATAATCGCTCGTTTGTTGCATCAAAAAAAAGCTTCGCCGATAGGACGAGGCTTTTTTGTATAACAGGTTGTTGAAGCTTCTGCTCTTATGCCTGAGTTTATATATACCACTTCAAAACCTTTGTCTCTGTTGTTTTCTTGCCTGGCTCATCGTTGTCCGTCATATAGTTGTAGCAATCAGGAGTAAGGTGAGGAGTGGGCGGATGATGGCACTGCTGTTCATGGTTTTATTATTGACGTGAGGTCAGGTGCCTTGTGAAGTTGAGGTCAGTAGATGTTTATTCTTCTGTGGCGGTCTCGCCATTTTCGCCGCTCTTCTTTTCAAGTTCCATCTTTCCGAAGCGGAATGTTACGCCTGCGCCAATGTAGCGGCTGTTGAGGGTCTTGGTGGTGGCGTTGGTGAGATACAGCGGGTTGGTGTTTTTGTTGCCCGACCCTATGGTGGCGCCCCAGTTAAAGATGTCGCGGATGTTGATAAAGGCTGACATTTTGCGTTTGAAGAAGTCGGCTCTCACGCCGCAGTCTATGGCGTAGCGTGCCTTGCTCTCCGAAGCCAAGCCTATGGTTGGCGAGGTGTAGCGACCGGTGAGGTGTATCTGATATTTGTTCATCACCTTCATCCAGCCGTTGATGTTTAGGCTGTACGACAGCTTGTTGTTTTCAAGTACTGTGCCGTCGAGACGTTCCATGCGGTAGCCGTAGTCGTAGAGGTTGCCGTACATGCGTATGTTGATGAAGCCTGATGGACGGTAGGTGAGGTGCACCGTGCCGCCTATGCGATACGACGACCCAAGATTGTAGGGCGTGGAATACTGTATGATGCGTTTCAGGTATTCGTCTTCCACTTCGGTGGCATCGGTGAGGTTGCTTATCTCGTTGGGCGAGAAGCGGCCGTATGCCTCTATGCCTACGTTGCCAAAACGGTCGAAGAATTTTGTCCAGCCTGCCTCTGCCTGGTGCATGCGGGCGGCGTTAAGGTTGCGGTTGCCGGTGCTGTACGACTGCTCGCCGTATTTCTTGAAGGTGGTGAGCTGGCTCTCGCCGGGGTTGCTGATACGCATGGTGTAGTTCAACTTGAAGTTGTGCATGTCTTTTGTGCGGTAGGAGAGGTGGACGGATGGTGTAACGGTGAAGAAGTTGTACGACGTGTCGTCGCTAAAGCCGGCCTGGTTGCTGATGTAGTTGAACTGTATGTTGTCGTATCTGCCGCCCAGTCCCAGCTGTAAGGTTAAGCCGCCAAAGCGGTGCGTCCAGTTGGCGTCAGCGTTGGCGCGCGTGTTGGAGCCTTCGTATTCATAGCTGCGCAGGTTGTCTACAATGCTGTATAGCCCTGTAACGGGGTCGATGAGCATGCGGTCGTAGACATTCTGCGAGTTGTTGTGGCTTACGCCTACGCCGTAGTTCATCTCGCCGTCTAAGCTGTATGGACGGTTGTAGCGTGCGTTGAGGCTTATGTCGTTGCTCTTGCTTGTGCTGGTGTAGTGCTTGTTTTCGTCGCCAAAGAGCGATGAGTAGTCGGTGGTGTAGTCGCGTATTATGTAGTTGTCTACATCGCCGCTGTTGAAACTTCCGTTGAGAAACACTCTTATGTTGTGCCCCTCGTTGTCGAACTTGTGGGTGAAGTCGGCACCAAAACGGCCGAACAGGCTGGTGTTGTCGTTGTCGTTGGTGTCATGGTAGATGTAGCTCAGGGCGTTGGGCAGCAGCTGGTTGAAGTCCTGTATGCCGTGACTTGACGACTTGCTGAGGCTGTAGTTTATCATGCCGTTGATGCCGGCGTCGGTCATGCTGTCTATCTGATAGTTGATGTTGAAGCCGAAGTTGCCGCTGTAGCGTTTCGAGGTGCTTTCTGTGGTGTCGCCGGTAACGGTGGTGGTGTCGTAGCTGTCCTCCGTGGCTCCATGGCGGCGGGCTATGGACTGCTGCTCCGATGAATTCTCGTTGTAGTTGTAACGTCCTGAGGCGTGCAGGTTGATGGAGAGTTTCTCGTTGGCCCATACATACGACAGCCATGGGCTTATCGAGGGCTGCGAGGCACCGTTGACGCCAAAGCTGATGAAGTGGTTGCTCTTGATGTTGGCGGAGGTAACGATGTTGATGACGGCCTCTGCGTCGGTGGCATATTTTGCTGATGGGTTGGTGATGGCCTCTATGCGCTCCAAGGCGTTGGCAGGCAGCGTCTCGAGGTATGTCTTAAGGTTCTCTTCGGTGAGTTTGGAGGGCTTGTCGTTGATCCATATCTCCACGCTGCTCACGCCGCGCAGCGATATGTTGCCCTCTATGTCCACCTCTACGCCTGGTGCATTCTGCAAGGCGTCGGTGGTGGTGCCTGTCTGTATGCTGGGATCTTCGCTGACGTTATATATCATCTTCTCGCCGTCCATGGCGTAGAGGGGCTTCTGGTCGGTGATGACCACCTCCTTGAGTGTCGTCGAGCCAGGCTTCAGTTTTATTGTGCCAAGTGTCGTGTTGTTGTATACATGAAAGGATATGAGTCTGTTCTGGTAGCCTATGGCGCTGATACGCAACTGCATGCCGCCTTGCGGTATGCCTGTCAGCTCAAAATTGCCGTCAAAATTGGTGGTGCCGCCTTTGACGTTGCTGCCGTCTACGCTGTCGAGTATGCTGACGTTGACAAAAGGTAGCACTTCGCCGGTAACGCTGTCGCACAGTGTGCCGACGACTTTGAATGTACTCCCCTCGCGTACTTTCTTTTTCTGACGTATGGTAGAATTTTGGTTGGTCGTTTGGCCTCTTGGTGCAAATCCTTCGGGACGCTCGCCAGGGTTTCTTGGCGGTCTGCCGCCAAAGCCGCCTTGTCCGCCAAAGTTGCCAGGCTGTCCTACGGCTATGGTGGTAAGCAGGATAAGCAACGCAGACATAAGTGCTTTTAATGATAATGACTTCATAGATATTGTTTTTTTTATTGTTTGCAGGGTGAGATGCCTTCTTTGAGGCATGTATAATGATATATTAGTATGTGAAATGTTTGTTTTATTTCTACTATATGCAAAAAAAACATCGTATGTGTTGGGTAGAAGGGTTAGATGCTGTTCTGTGTTTTCTTTTGTTTTTTTGTTGTCTGTATCGTGTGTGTTTACATATTGCAAACATTTGCCGCTTTTCCTTGTAAAAAAACGTCGTGTTATACCTTGTGTTCGCTTTTCTAATATTACCTTTGCAAAAAAAATAGCAGGCTTATGTTACAAAATCAATTTGCAAACTATGGCGACAAGATGTTCGACAAGGACACTGCCAAGATTGTACGCAGGCATTCTTTCTGGGGTGCTTTGATTATGGCGCTCCCTCTGTTTGGTGTAGAGTGGATAGTGTTCATTATTATACTTTGGAATATGTATTCCGCATTGAGCAAGAGGGCAAACAAGAAGTTCTCCTTTGGCAGCGTTGTCGTTGGCTTTATAGTAAACATCGTGGTAGCCTTCGCCATCGATGCTCTTTTAAGCTTCCTCCCTTTTATCGGGTGGCTCGGCACAGGCTTTGTGGTCTATCTTCAGTTCTATTTCTCTGGAAAGTCATATATCGAAACTATTAAACAGATGTAAAAAACTATGAAAAAACTACTATTCATTGCCATGCTCGCGATGTGCTTCGTATGCAATGCACAACTCAGAGTCAAAGGCGTTCCTATTGGTATCAAGTATGATGCTTTCAAGAGTCAAATTGTTACAAAGGCTGGTATGAAGTTTAATAATGAAGAAAGCTTCGATGATATGAATGTCTTCGACGGTGTTTTCTGCAACAGGGATGATTGTCAGATTTTTGCGCTGACCACCAGGTCCAATACTGTGTGGCGAGTGGTTGTTGCAGTTGATGAAAGCGGCAAATGGAATAGTCTGATAAGCAGTTATGAGGAGATGGTGGAAATCTATACGCGGAAATATGGCGAGCCTACCGATTCGGAGTATTATCTTGCATACGGATATGACGGCAGAGAATTGGAGGCGTTGAGAAAAGGCAAGGCGAAATTTAATACCCTTTGGCAGACAAAAGATGGTGAAATTTTGATCAAATTTGGCAAGAGTGTCTATGGAGACTCGTATTATGTGTATGTGTTCTATACTGATAAAAAAGGACTGGAGGAGAAGAAAGGGGATGATGAAGTGAAGCAAAGGGAAGAAGAAAAAGCCAAACACGACGATATATGATATTGTTGCAAATTTATAATGTATAAGATATGAAAAAGATATTTGCTATTATTGTACTGTGCGTGATAAGCACGTTAGGCTTTGCTCAATGGCAAGTTGAAGTAATTTTAGATAATCCTACCATGGGAGATAGAGGAGGGTGGGCTACGTACTATGGTGATGGTGGATCAGGATTGTTTGTTTTTAGAACAAATGTGGGGTTTCTTATTAGCTCAAAACATCATATTTTTGATTGCAGGTACAAGTCGGAGGACGAACTTGTGGTAGATGGAATAAAGGTGGAAGTTCTTGATGACAAAGGCAAGGTCGTTTTGTCCGAGACATGGGATGATGTATATGTAGGTGAAAGTAGAAACCAAGCTATCATGCCAGGAAAATGGTATGTTTGGAAGTTGATTTTGGAAACAAAGGGAACAATAAGAGTCTCTTGTCCTAATCTCAAGGGTGGTAAGTTGAATTTTACCCTTCCTACTTATTCCGACGACGCCGGCTACAAGACTGTTTACGGAGTACCCTGATTGGTGGCAAACATTGCTCGCGTTAATGAAACGATAAACGGTGCTGCTCTACAGCGCCGTTTTTTTTTGTAGGCGTGTGCTGGAATTGAAAAAAACTGCTGACTAATAGCTATAAACATTCGCTTATCACACCTTATATCTGTATGTTGCATGTCGTATGCAAGAGATGTTGAAAAAAAGATGTACTTTTGCAAATTATGTTACGTATTTGCTATTTATTGCTCCTATTCTCTTTTACATTCTTGTTTTTGTCGTGCCGCAACACTGTAGAGCAGCGCTATTTTGCTGATATGCCTGATGGTGGAATGGTGTTCGACAGTGTTGCCTTGCCTTGCATCCCTCTGTCTGCTGATGAGGATATCTCTGTCGAGGTTGTTAGCCAGTCGCCAGAGGCCGCAGTGGGCATCAACACTCATGGTCGTGACTTGAAAAATATGATATACAAAGATGGTCAGGAGGCTTTGGCGCTATATCATGTCGACCCCTCTGGCTGTATCACGCTGCCTTTGCTTGGCGTGGTGAAAGTTGAGGGAATGACCCTCGACAGCCTTTCGTCGTTTATTGCGCATACTCTTGCCGACAGCGGTTTTGTGAAGGATGCTCAGGTTTCTGTACGCAGGCAGAACGCGTGTGTTTTTGTGGTTGGCGAGGTGAAAAGACCGGGCAAATGTATGTTTTTGACCGAAAGAATGACCATTTTTGATGCTTTGTCGCAGGTTGGCGACGCCACAATGTACGCTCTTCGTAGCAATGTTGTTGTTATGCGCAGGCATCTCGGAACAGAACAGTTTTACGACATCGACCTTACGTCGCAGACGCTCTTCAATTCGCCCGTATACTACCTTTACCCCAACGATGTGGTATATGTTACGCCAAACAAAAAACGCATGCGACAAGCTGATTATGATGAATATATACCTCGTTATATATCCATGGGCGTGTCGGCGGTGAGGGTCGTCTCTCTTATCAATTATGTGAAGAGTACCAGGCACTATTATTCAAGGTAGACATGCCTGAAAAGACTGTTGCGTATTGTTGATAACATGCCTAATTAATTGATAAAAGTAATTTTTTTTGTTAAAAACTTTGTCAATTGTTTTTTTTGTCTTATCTTTGCAAACTCAAACGATAAATAATCTATAACAAATATTTTTAGAAGTTATGACAAAAGCAGAGCTTGTAACAAAAATTCATGCCAACACTGGTCTTGACAAGCGTTTCATCCTCGACATTGTCGAGTCTATGATGGAAACCATTAAAGATTCTATGGCAAATGGTGAGAACGTGTATCTCCGCGGTTTCGGTACTTTTGAAATTGTACGTCGTGCAGAGAAGACTGGCCGTAACATTACCAAGGGTGTGCCACTGGTAATCGCCGCTCACAACATCCCCAAATTCAAGCCATGTAAGGAATTCAAAGACCAGGTTAAGAAAAGCGAGAAATAATCAGCTTTTATCGTTCTCTTGGCTGGACAAGAACAAAAATACGCAGCATTGCATTGTTGCGTATTTTTGTTACTATGCTTTTGAAAAATTTGAGGTGTTTATCATGGCACTTTTTGCAAGTCTTGCAAAAAGTGAAGGCTGTGCAAGAAACATTGCATCTTTGCATTGTCAATTTCACAACTATGCCACGTATTTTACATCGCGAATTTCGATTTCGCATTATCGACAAATGCCTGCGCGACACAAGTCGTCTGTACAAAATCAATGATATCTTCGAGGCCTGCAACGATGCCATGCTTTCCGTTTATGGCGTTGGTATCAGCAAGAGGTCGGTGCAATATGACTTGAGCATATTGCGTAATCCTCCTTACTCGATAGAACTCGACGAGCAGTGCCTCAAACAAGGCGTATACCGTTATGCGTATGGCTCCGTTCAGCCGCCATTGTCTCTTGTTGACGATCTGCCTTTGAAAGATGTCTCTTCGTCGGATTACGACATCTGTATCCTCCGCTTCTCTCGCTCCCGACTGCATGAGGTGGAAAACTCTATTTTGGCATTGTGCGACAATGTGGAGGTCTTGGCGCCTACATGGTTCAGAGGTAGGGTGGCAGCTCGTATTTCCAACCTGAGTCAGATGTATATGGTTGAAAATGTTTCGTTGGATAAGAATAATAAATAAATGGATATGTTGAATAATGTAAAGTTTTTCATTACTCTTCTCGTATTGTTTTGTTGCGGCTATTGTCTGGCGGCTCAGAAAGTAGATGGTATCGACGTCTCGCACCATCAAGGGCATATTGATTGGAAAAGCGTGGCAAAGGGTAATGATCTGCAGTTTGTGTATATCAAAGCCACGGAGGGCGCTACATGTCAGGACAGCCAGTACGCTACTAATTGTCGCAATGCACGGAAAAACGGTATAAAGACCGGCGCTTATCATTTCTTTACTATGTCGTCAACGCCAAAACAGCAGTTTGACAACTTCAAGTCGGTTGTTGGCACTTCGATGATGGACCTTGTGCCGATGATTGACATTGAGTTGTACAAAAATAAAAAAGGCTTTCATGTTGGGAAATATTATACTAACAATGCAAAGCATCTTGCAATAATTAAGGATAATATAAAAGCCATAGTAAAACTATTTGAGGACTATTACGGCTGCAAGCCGATGATATACTGCACATGCAATTCGTACAACGAGTTGGTGAAAAACAATGTAAAGGGTTGTCCTTTGTATCTTGGGCATTATGCTGACTCTCCTGGCGTTAGTGGATATACAATTTGGCAATATTCCGAAAAAGGGAAGATTTCTGGCTATTCAAAATGTGTGGACGTGTGCAAGTTTGCGAAAGGTAAAACGGTGAAGGATATTGAATGGCATAGTGAAAATAAGAATAAAAAGAGAGTAGCTCCTCGTCTTTTTCCCTGTAGTAGATTGATTTGGCTATTGCGTATTTGTCCTCATATTAGGATGTTGTAAAAAAATAGAGAAAAAATTTTGTAGTTTCTATAAAATGTTGTACCTTTGCACCCGCTTTCAAGGTTGATATTGTAAAGCGTCAATGTTTGTCCAATGGTGTAATGGTAGCACATCTGACTCTGGATCAGCCAGTCTAGGTTCGAGTCCTGGTTGGACAACCAAACAAAAAAAGCCCGATTATTAAACAGTCGGGCTTTTTTATTACTACAATTTATGTGGAATGGTATCGATGCTGTTAGGCATCTGATATAGGTAGCCAGCCATTCGTATGGCTGGTATGTGAAGCTCGTCCGCCCCGATGCCGTCAGGTGTCGGACAGTAATAATTCTATTATAGGGCACTTTGCACTCTGTTCTTGGCTTATCGAAAACTTTCCACGTATTTTGCTGCGTTTAATCCCGCTTGTCGGCCGTTGACAATGGCGTCGGCCACTCCGTTGCCACCTAACCTGTTGCCGCCAAAGCCGCTGGCGACTATGATTACCGACTGTGCTGATATGGTGTAGCTGTGTTTGCTGTCGTTCACCATTTTAAGGTGCTGCGCACCAGTATGATGTCGTTTTTGCCGTTGCCTATGCCTTCGTGTGTGCTGTTGATATAGGTGGGTGCTTATTCTTCTGGCTCTGTTATGTCGTGGTTGCATCTATACAATAGGTATGTAGCAAACAATACAATTATGCTGCAAAACAAATGTTGCATGTGTCTCTTTTTTTTGCAAAGGTAAAATAATGTATTTTTCTATTGCTGGCGTGTTGTATTGTGCTGCGTGTCTGTGAATTATGCGGCGGTGGCATGGTAATATGTTGTTGCGAAGTATATGTGTATGTCTCTGTTGCGTGTGTGTTAAATCAATGTCTGAGACTAAGTGATGTGAAGTATGTATATAATTTTGTGTATCTTTGTATGATTGCTAATGTCGATAACATTACTCCTTTTTTACATTTATTAAATTAAAAAACAATAAATTATGGACTGGAAACGAACGTCGCATCTAACGTCAAAGGCTATTAGATCAACACTGATTGCAACAGTATTGACGGCTTTTGCACCGCTTATTGCTACTTTTACCGACGGACTTTTTGTGGGAAATATTGTTGGAGAGAAGGCTTTTAGCGGAATTAGTCTTGTTATACCGTTGATTACTTTTTCATACGTCTTGACGCAAATATGCAATATCGGTGCCAGTATGATGGCGGGGCGCGCTTTGGGTGGGCAAAATCTTCATGAGGCTAAAAAGTACTATACGCTTGCCATGGCGATGTCTTTTTCTGTCGACCTTATCATAGTGATTGTTGCGTTGACGTTCAAGACTCCTATATGCAAGGCTTTGTGTTCTGATCCGGATATGTATGGCTTTCTATATGATTATTATTCGCTGATATTCTTAAATCTTATTCCTTATTTTCTTACGTCAACGCAGAATTATTTTGTTTCTGGCGAGGGATTTCCTAAACGTACTACTATAGCCATTCTCTCAGGCACTGGCGCCAACATTGTTCTCGACTATATCTTTATAGCTCTGCTACATACTGGTGTTAAAGGTGCGGCGTTGGCTACGCTGATATCTACGTTGGTTACCTTGTCTGTACATCTGTCGTATGTTTTTATGGGCAAGACAAAGTTTACGTTTGTCTCGTATGTTTCTACTAAGGGCGAGTCGAAAAGGATTGCAGGCACTATAGTTAAGCAAGGCTTGGCATTGAATGTTATTAATCTGAGCCTTAATACATTTTATATCTTTGCCAATCTTTTGGTTGATAGTAAGGTGCCTGTCGACAATATCTTTGCTTGGAGTGTCTGCGTGCAGATAAACTATGTGATGTTCTCTATCTGTGCAGGTATCATTACTGGTGGTATCTATTTCGCAAACAACCTTGTCGGCGAAGGCGATTGGAAGGGAGTGCAGATAGTGTGCGCTACCATTGTGCGTTATACCTTGATGGTCTATGGTTGCTTGGCACTTGTCATGTCGCTGTTGCCTGGCGTCGTAGCTGCGATGTTTGGTATTACGCAGCCGGGGGCTGCTGATGTGTGCCGGCTGCCGTTTATATGTTTCTCGCTATTTTTCTTGGGCTTTTGCTTTGTGTCTACTTACACCAATGTATTTCTTATCATGGGAGATGTTGCGGCAAAGTTTAGATATGTGATTATGTATGCCGTCCTTGCCTATCTTATGATGCTTGGCGGTTCTATGGTTTCTATTCCCTTTATGTGGATAGGTTTGGTGTTGGGTGGCATGCTTACTGTCTTGTTTGCTATATTGCATGCTTACCGTAAGCATAGGAAAAACTCTATCTTGCATAAGTTTTATACCGTGCCATGTATAGGCGATGCCCCCATGGTTGATGCTTCTTCCACCTACGACATGTCCAATATACAGTTGGTGAGAGAGAAGATGGATGGTTTTCTTCCTTCTTGCGAGCTTGCCGAAAACCAAGTTCTCGAAGTGCGCCAATGTTGCGAGGAGCTGATGCAAAATCTTATTGAAAGCAAGGTTAACGAAAAAGTGTCCGACACCTTCGATATTCGTCTGGTGGACCATGGCGACAAGGTGCAGCTTATCATAAAGGACAGCGGCATCCCCTTCGATCCCACTTTCAAGCTTGAACAAGGCGAAGCCCCTGTCGACGAAGAAGGCAAGCCGATGCTGACTGCTATTCGTTTGCAGATGATCAACACCATGTCCGAAAGACTGGACTATCGTTTTTCGTACGGTTTGAATTCTACTGTTCTTACATGGTTTAAGAATGTGTGATTTTTTCTAAAAAAAAGAGCGGAATATTTGAAATATGAAAAAGATACATTTCGATAAAACAACGATAGCGAAACTGTGGAAAAAAGGTGGTGCTCTTTTTGTTATTATAGAGTTGGCGTTTATTTCCATGTCAATCATAGTATGGTATTTGATCACACCTGCTGTCCGCAATGAGCGTATAGAGAAAATGCAGAGCGATGTTGAGAAGAGTACTATGCAGATTGACCAGCTTATTACTTCTTGGAATTCCTCTTTTCATAAGAGATTGCTTGAAAAAATAGACGATTTGCAAAAACGTCAGAATATAGATGCGCTTTGCAGGGATGTGTACGGCGCTTTCCCTTTTCTGGCGGTCACTTCTATTCAATATCGCGACGATACAATCGTCTATTACTATTGTCCTACTAAAGAAAAGGATGCAACGTTATCTTTTGATAACAAGGATGAGCTTTTCGACATGCCTGTGTGTCAAAACAATGCCAGGGGCAGCGTTGTCGTTCACGGTCTTGAGGATTCTGTTGTTTCAGGTTTCTCGTATGGCATGCCTCTCGAAGGTGGCTCTACGGCAGATGTGCTGATAACATTGTATGCTCGTATAAATTGTTTGGTGGAGACTTTGTTTGACTCTGTGCCAAGGTATAAAAACTCCAAGGCTTTTTTTATTGATGCCGACAATGACCATATCCTTTGTGGCGATGCTGAGGTTAATACCGACGCAATACAGCTTCTCAATGATCTTTACGGTAGCGAAATTGCGTCGTTTGTAAAAAATAGCAAGGATTTTTCTAATAGCAAAAGGTTGATTTCTAATGGCAATGTCTGCTTTGTTGGGAAGATGACCGTTGTGCCTCGTTTGGTCTGCATTGTTGTGCCGCTATCGTCGTTTGATGCCAAAATGTCATGGATGATGCTGCTGTTCTTCTTTTATCTCTTTGTGGTGTCTATTCTCATTCTGGTGGTCTGTGCCAGGCATATACGTCGTCAGACGAAGGAAGACGTGTCTCGTCTTGTCGGTGAGCGAGAGATACTCATGGCGTCGAGTGTTCAGAAGTCCATGCTTTCCAAGCCTATATGCGACGAGTCTACGTTAGACATTGATGCTCGCTTTATCTCTGCCAAGGCTGTCGGCGGCGACTTGTATTATTGCTATGCGCACAACGGGGTGCTGTATTTTTGTATAGGCGATGTGTCAAGCAAAGGCGTGCCGGCGGCAATGTATATGAGCCGCGTGCTTAGCTCTTTCCGCAATGCTATACGTTATAGCATCTCCTCGTCGGATATTGCTGAGCAGATGAATCAAGAGCTGTGTCTCGACAACGACCAGATGATGTTTGTTACCTCTTTTATTGGCGTATTTAGGATTAAGACAGGTGAGTTGAATTTTTGCAACGCAGGTCATGAAAAACCGTTGCTGTGGACGGGCAAGAATGCCGACAAGCCATGCTTTCTGTTGTCTGAAAGAAACCCTCCGATGGGTATTATGAAAGACTGGCACTTTATAGAAAACACCATGCCTTTGCCAATAGGCGCCAAGCTGACTCTTTATACCGATGGCGTCAATGAGGCTATGAACAAAAACAGGGAGATGTATGGCAGAGACAGGCTGCTCTCTTTCTTCTGTCGCGAATGTACTCTGCCGGCAGCGGTGCTCAATCAAAAGCTTGTCGATTCTGTTGCCGAGTATACTCAACAAACCGAGCAGTCCGACGATATCGCCATTCTCACTATTTGTGCCAAGTCGCTCGACGAGTCAATATCTTTCTCTCGCAATATAGAGAGCCTTAGTCTGCTTCAGCCGTTGTTCTCCAAATTGGAGGCACTCTTGGATGTCGACAAGCATCGTCTTTACGACATGCGCACGGCTATCGATGAAATGGTAACTAATGTTATCAAGCATGGCTACACCGATAACTCTGTCTGTGCCGATATCGTACTCCGTGTGAAGGTTGAAAACGACCACCTGTATTTTATCTTGCGCGACAACGGTGTGGCTTTCAATCCTTTGGGATACAAACCTGCCGAGCGCGACTACTCTATGGATAATTTTACCATAGGCGGTTTCGGCATCTCTATGATGCGTTCTACTTTCGCTAATGTCGAGTATCAGCGCAACGATGGGTACAATCTCTTGACAATGTATAATAAACTATAAAAAAATCATACGCTATGACTATCAATATTACTGAAGAACAGCAAAGTGTGCTGGTGCTTATGGATGGCGAATTGGATACGCCAGAGTCTATCAAGATTCAGCCATATATGGACAAGTTGTTGATGCTTGCCACTAAGGATATTGTTTTGGACTGCTCTAAGTTGTCTTATATAGCAAGCGCCGGCCTCCGGCAGTTTCTTCTGTTGAGCAAGGAGGCTGGCTCTCACAATAAGAAAGTCATCCTCAGAAATCTCAACGACTATGTCCTTGGCACTTTCCAGAACACTCATACCGACATGATGTTTACCATAGAGTAACAATCTTTCTTGTGATGAAAACTTATAGCGGATGAAGGCTGCATAATTAATCTATGCGCCGTCTCCGCTATGTTTTTTGCGTCTTGGCATCTTTTCTCTTTCTCCATCGTTTTCTATAAAGGTAATTTTGCAAGAGTTAATCTTGAAAAAAATGACAGGGCAAAGGTTGATAACCAAGTACTTTCCGGCAGTCTATGCCGATTGTTTCTCCAAGAGTATATCTTCCAATGGCGAGGCGGATGTAGATAGGTTTTTTGATTTTATGTTTTGCGACTATCCGTGGGTGGTCAAGGCGATGTTGAAAATGCGCGATGCTCTTGTCAAGCCTTTCGGCTTGAGGGGTGGCGCTTCTTTTCGCGACCGTATCATAGAGCGAAACGACGAGGAGATAGTCGTCGGCTCGGTCGACAAGCACCTTAGCTTCTGGGTGTCGCTGTACTGTTCGCCGTTGGCTGATGGTAGGCAGACTCTGTCGGTTACTACTGTGGTTAAACACCACAACTTGCTTGGCAAGATATATTTTGCAGTGATATGGCTTTTCCACAAAATGATAGTTGGCGGTCTCTTTAGAAAGGCATGCCGCAAAATGTCCCGTCAGTAATCGCTTTTTTTCAACATTATTTGTGTTGAGTAAGTGGGTGTTATGTCGTTAAGACCCTCTGCCTGTTGGCATCTGCGTCGCTGACTTTCGTGCTAAAATTGTATCTTTGCATGTTATTTTCATAATATTGCAATCAATGAAACGTAGCGATGTCCTCGTCTTATTTAGTGTTGTGGTGCTGTTGACACCCTTTTTTATTCCCGCAACAGGTTTTTATACGTGGTTTAACAATACCACTTCGGCTCATCCGTTCATCATGGCTTTTTTCAAGTTCGGCGTGCTTGCCACTTTTGGCGAGGTGCTGGCGTTGCGTATACGTAAGGGCGTGTACTGCGAGGCAGGCTTTGGTGTCTTGCCGCGTTTTGTGGTGTGGGGGGTGCTTGGCATGGGCATAGCCATGGCTATGATGATTTTCAAGAGCGGCGTGCCAGTGTTCCTCGAAGTGGTGTCTGGCTGCGAGCGTGGCAGTCTTGCGGCAGTCTTTGCCGCCACGTCGTTCTCGTGGGGCAAGCTTGGCGTGGCGTTCGCTGTCAGCGTGCTGATGAACACTATTTTTGCACCTGTTATGATGACTCTGCACAAATGCACCGATATCCATATCCTCGACAATGGTGGAAGTCTCAAGGCTCTCTTGCGGCCTATCAAGATGCGGCAGATAATGTCGTCGCAAATCAACTGGGACGTGCAGTGGAATGTGGTGTTTAAAAAGACCATCCCACTCTTTTGGTTTCCTGCTCATACCGTTACCTTCATCCTCCCTGCCAATCTTCAGGTGCTTTTTGCCGCACTCTTAGGTGTAGCCCTTGGCCTTATCCTCGCTCTTGCCGCTGGCAGAAAATAAAATAGATGTACTCTTTCTTCTTGTGTGCTTATGCTTGAAGGGCTCAATAGAATTGAAATATAAATCCTATTTTATGATAAAAAAACTATTATTTCTTTTTTGTATGTCGTTATGCTGCATGCATCTCTATGCGCAGACCACTGTGCATGGGCGTGTGGTGGCGGCTGACGACGGTTTGCCGATGATTGGCGCTACCGTGTATGCCGAAGGCACTACGCAAGGCACTGTTACCGACCATGACGGTCGTTATAAGCTCACTGTGCCTGATAGTGTTGCAAATGTGGTGTTTAGCTATACTGGTTATAAAAAGCAGGTGTTGCCCGTGGCCGCCAATATCGATGTGGTGATGAAGCCTTCGGCAGAGATGCTCGACGAGGTGGTGGTTACCGCTATGGCTGTGGAACGTCAGAAACGCAGCCTTGGCTATGCTGTGCAAGATGTCAAGGCGGAAGCTCTGACGCAAGCTGCCACACTCAATGTGGGCAATGCCTTGCAAGGCAAGGTGGCTGGCGTGCAGATATCGCAGGGCGGTGCAGCTTTGGGCGCAAGTCAGCGTATTTCTATTCGTGGCAATTCGTCGTTTAGCAACAACGAGCCTCTTATAGTGGTCGATGGCGTGCCTATCAACAATGCAACAACAAACGTGTTTGATAATGTCAACAAGGAGGTCCTCGATGCCGGCAATGCCCTTACCGACATCAACCCCGAAGACATAGAGAGCGTTTCTGTCTTGAAAGGTGGCTCGGCAGCCATCTATGGCATGCGTGCTGGCAATGGCGTTATACTGATAACCACCAAAAAAGGTGCCGGCAAGGATGGCAAGGACAAGATGCGTGTCAGTTATGACGGTAGTTTGACTTTCGACAGGGTGTTCAATCTGCCTCGTGTTCAAAACAAGTACGGACAGGGTGATTTCGGTTCGGAGTATGACTATAAGCAGATGCTCGCCTCCGGCACGTTTATCGAGGAGAATGTCAGCTATCAGGACTTTGTTACTGGCAACTGGCATACCTATGATGGCGAAGGCAATGTTGTCGACGGCACAACGCAAGGCTATGGCTATTCTTATTATGATGGCCTTGGCAACGGCATCAACGATGCCTCGGTTACCAGTTGGGGACCGAGACTTGACATTGGGCTCCGTATTCCTCAGTTCAATAGCCCTGTTGTCGACGGTGTGCGTCAGGCTACCGATTGGGTGTCGCACCCCGACAATATCAAAGACTTCTTCCAGACGGGCATCAGTCAAAGCCACCTGTTTGCTATCAGCAACAGTGGCGAGCGCGGCTCCTATCGCGCCTCGGCAGGATATATGGGGCAGTCGGGTACGGTGCCTTGTACCGACCTTCAACGCTATACCGCCAATATTAGCGGCAATTACGCCTTTAATAAATATATCTCTTTCGACGCTACTATGAATTTTACTCACACCGAGAGCGACAATCTGCTTACTACAGGCTATAGCTATTTCAACCCGGTGTGGACACTCTTGCAATGGTTCGGCAGACAGGTGGATATGAATGACTTGAAGAAGAATTGGCAGACTTCGGACCTTTTCGGCCGTCCTTATAATTGGAATCATGCAGATGCCTACAATCCGTTTTTTGAATTGAACAACAACAAAAACACCCTCAACCGCGACCGACTGCTGGGCAAGGGCAGCTTGTGGATCAATGCTACCGACTGGCTCAAGATTGAAGGGCGTGTGGGCTATGATGTCAACCATAGCACTCTCTTTCGCAAGGTGCTTACGTCATGCAGCTATCCTAATGGCTATTTCTTGCAGCAACAGTCCGACAATCAGGAGCTCAATGCCGATGTTGTAGCTTATCTCAACCATTCTTTTGGCTCTTGGAACCTCTCTGGCATCGTCGGCGCCAATCATTACGACCGTCGTTATCAGATTACCGAGCTTGGCGCCACTATGGAAGGTCTCACCATTCCTGGACTGTATACTGTTAGCAATGTGTCGGGTGTTCCATATAGCGGGATGGGACATATTGCTGTACGCTCTAATTCGTGGTATGCCAACGCCACTGCCGGCTGGCGTAACCAGCTCTTCTTGGAAGGTAGCATACGTCAAGACTGGCACTCCACTTTGAAGGAGTCGTTTGTCTATCCCTCGTTGAGTGCCAGCTGGGTGCTTACTGAGACCTTCACCAAATGGCGCAGCGATGCTTTCAACTACCTCAAGTTGCGTCTGAATTGGGCTAATGTGGGCAACGCCACTTCGGCATATATGATAGGCGACTACTTCTCTGGCTTTTCCCAGCGTATAGGCAACGTCAGCCAGTTTTGCCTTGGCTCCACCATGCCTAACGAAAATCTTCGTCCTGAAAACATCAATACCAACGAAATAGGTTTGGAAGCCGCTTTCTTTGACAACCGTCTCCGCCTCGACGTGGCTGGCTATTACAAGCTTACTACAGATGAGATCTTGGAGGTGCAAATCACGCCATCCAGTGGCTATTTTTATCAGTTGATAAACGCTGGCAAAGTGCGCAACGTTGGCGCCGAGGTCTCTCTGTCGGCAGAAATATTTAGAAATAAAGACGGCTGGAGCTGGAACTCTACTATAAATTGGAGCTTGGATCGCTCTATGGTACTCAGCCTTGTTGATGGCATTGAGGACTATAAGCTTGGCGACGACTGGGAGTGTTACAACATGGCCTCTGTCGGCAAGCCGTGGGGTACTCTCGTCGGCACTGATTTCGTGTACAACGAGAAAGGCGAGGCTCTGGTTGATGAAAATGGCATGCCTCTCTATCAAAGTGGGCAAGAACTCGGCAATGTGATGCCCGACTGGCTTTTGGGATGGAATAATGAAATATCCTACAAAAATCTCTCTTTCGGCTTCCTGCTCGACTATCGTCATGGAGGCGACTTCCTCTCCACCACGGCAATGATGGGCGCTTACTCTGGACAGTTGGAGGTTACCGTTGAAGACAACATACGCGAAAATGGCGCTGTCTTTGGCCAAAACATCTGTGGCGATATGACTTTTGTCAATGCCGATGGCTCGCCAAATACCACGGTTGTCAACCCTGCTACCGCTTTCGAGTATTACTATCTTATCAACAAATTGAGCGTCCTCGATGGCTCTTTCCTCAAATTGCGTGAGATGCATATCACTTATCGTCTGCCCAAGTCGTGGCTCAAAAAATTGCGTATCGTTGACGATGCCCGTATATCGATAGTGGCAAACAACGTGGCTATACTCTGGCTGCACAAGAGCAATTTTGCTCATATTGACCCTGAGTCCAATCTCGGCAACTTCTTGGAGTCCTTAGGCTTTGAAGACGGCGCCTGCCCGCCTACTCGCAGCATTGGTATCAAGCTTAATCTTGTTTTCTAACCTTAATGTTATCGTGTCATGAAATATATCAAAATAGTCTTTTGTCTATCTCTTTTGCTTTCCTTGGTGTCATGTACCAAGGATTTCGACGAGATAAATACCGACCCCGATAGGGCTTCGTCAGCATTGGTGCCTGCAGCCAATGTGTTGGCATTCTGCGAGCGTTATCCATCGGAATATCTTTTCAACGAGTGGCTCGGCATGCGTAACGTGGGGGGCTACTGCGGCCATATCGCTCAAACTTTCAATACGCAGGAAAGCTGTTATTCCGACCGACCTTCAACCAACGATCTGCAGTGGGAGATGTTGTATCGCACTATCGCCAACCTTTCTGTGGTGATGCAGAAAAGCGAAGTCAATAGCAATATGTGGGCTGCAGCCAATGTGTTTCAGTGCCAGATGTTTCAAATTGTCTGCGACACGTGGGGCGACGTGCCTTATAGCGAGGCTTGCCGTCTTGGCACCCCCGTCGTCAAGCCAAAGTACGATGCACAAAGCTTTATCTATCTCGACCTATTGAAACGCCTCAAGCAGTCGGCGGAGGCTTTCGACGACAATGGCGACCAGTTGGGCTCTGGCGATGTCTTGCTCAATGGCAACATCGACTTCTGGCGCCGTTATGCCAACGCTTTGCGTTTGCGTATCGCCGCCCGTATTGCCAAAGTCGACCCTGCCACTGCTTCGGCTGTCGTCTCGGAAATCATGTCCTCGCCCGACAGCTATCCTATACCAGAGAGCAACAGCCATAACATCTTCTATACTGCGTGGGGCACCGGCTGCAACGAGCCGTGGGCGGCGAATGCTTCGGTAGGCTATAATGAGTTTTCACCCACTACTTTGTTGATTAAGGAGTTGACAGAGAGGTCTGACCCTCGTCTGCCGGTATATGCCATGCCTACTACCAATTATCTTGCTGGCAAAAGCGACATACCTTATGCTGGACACCAGCAAGGTCTGCGTGCTAACGCCAATCTTACCGCTGTCTCCGGTATCGGAGAGCGTTTCTGTCATCGCAACGACTTTGAAGGTTTCTCTCCATGGCTGCGTTCTTGTGAGACATATTTCGCCTTGGCTTACCTCTCTCATCTTGGCATCGCTGTACCTGGCATTGATGAAGAAAGTGCTTACAACAAGGCGGTACGCCTCTCTTTGGAGGAAAATGAGATAGCCGATACAGCTATCGATAAGTATCTCACCGTTAGCGAGCCTTTCAATGGTACGGAAGAACAGCTGATGACGCAGTGGTGGATAGCTCTGTTCAAAAACTCTTACGAAGCTTGGTCTGTCTTCCGCATGAGTGGCTACCCTACGGGCAATGTTATCGCTCCCGATGCTGTTTTTTCTGGTCATAACACGCCGCCGCTGTCATACTATTACCCACCTGACGAGTACACCTTCAATGCTGAAAATTGCGCCAAGGCGGCAGCTGTTGAGGTCGACAAGTTCTGGGGCAAGAAGATGTGGTGGGACACACGCACCGATGTCTACTGATATCTTGCATATCAATGAAGTGAACATTTTGTCCTCTTAACATATAGCGATATTTGCTGACGGCAGATATGGAGTACATGTCAACGCCCCTTGCTTCGATGGTTTCTATTGATTCTCTACGCCTGACTATAGCAACGATTGTTGCCTATTATTCAATAGTGGTAGTGTGCGTGCGGACTGTTACAACAACTGCTACTTCGGTCGGAGCGTGCGTCTGGTGCGGTAGGATGAGCGCTATAAACCTTGCTTGATGTGCGTTTTACAAAAGCTGTAGAAATCAATTCTCAAGCAAGCCACTATGCAACAATGCGGTACAGAGAGTTTCTCCCTCTGCATCGCATTTGTTTTTATATCCGTTGTAGAAACACCCGCTTGCAACACGCCTTATCTATGTCGCTGCAACACGCCGTGTCGCTCCAGCATGCCGTGCCGCTGTTATAAGCCGTATCGTTCCAGCATGCCGTGTCGCTTCTCTGGCAACAGAGATGTAATAGTGTGTCTTATTACAGCCTGCCGTCAATCAGCCTGCGGTCTATAATGCCTTTGACATCGTATGCTTTTTTTGGAGGATAAAAAGATAAACTTTGTTTATCAATAATTTGGATGGTTATTATTGTTTGAATGTCTGTAAAATAAATATTGATAAAAGATTATTATTTAGAGAATTGGAATGTTGGTTTGTTTGTAATCCAATCTTTAAGAGGTACATTGTACTCTTTTGCAAATTTGCAACATATTTCAATCCATGCTTCAAACATATTATTACTATTATGTAAGGTAGGATTGAAATCTTTGATCAACATTTTCATTTCTGCATTTGGATTATCTAATATCTTTTTTATGTCATCGGAATAGTCTACTATAATATTAAATACTTGTGCTACAGGGTTTGTTAAACGTTTTCCGTTTACATGCGTTATCTTTCCACCTGCTGAATATATATCGCGTATGTTGGGGTTTACGACTTGATGATAGGAACATAACCAAAGGGTTGTGTTGTTGTATTTTGTTTTATTTCGTGCTGGATTTAATGCTTCAGGAAAAAGAATCATACATTTGGTTTGCAGTTCTTTTCTCTCCCATAATTCGAGAGATTTCCATAGCTTGATGTTGAATGGATGTGCTGTCTCAATATTGTCAGATGTAATCCACCACGGCATTTCTTGTTTTTTCTTTTGTATAGATTGTTCCTTGTAGTAGTGTCTTACTTTTGATATGCAATCTGGTGAAGTTCGGAACTCATCGTATGTTGTCTCCATCTTTGAAAAAATGGTTTCATTTTCTTTGAGTTCCATATTGATCAAATATCTTGGAGAGTGTGTTACAGCTATATCATATAAAACATCTTGATACGGTCTGCATTTAAATTGAGGCAATTTTCCGCCGAGTTTTCCAAATAACATATAGATGTCATCGATGTTTTCTATACGTGTGGTTTCTACAATACTGCTACCAGTAGATGTCCAATGGTCTTCTTTTGTTGATTTTACTTCAATTCCATAGTATTGATTGGCAACAATATCTGGAAACTTTTGACCAGATATTAGTTTTACTTCATTTGCATCAAAAGGTGAGTCGGAACAGGCTTCTTTTATTTTGTCAACAGCACACAGTTCTAATGTACTTGATGTTAGGCTTTTGTATTCATTGGGATGTTTTGCTGCTTCTGTGTTAAGAATGTGCTCGGTATTCTTCATTAATTCAACAAAGGCTTGATGAGCCAATGTTATATTTTCTTTTCTAATAGCGATTATATTGTATGTATTCATGTTCTAATTAAAAAATAAAGGCCAAACATCTTGTATTCTTCTTGCAATATTGAAAGCCAACATGGGCGGTACTGCGTTTCCTATCACTTTGTATGCTCCAGAAGGACTTACCGCATATTTGTTTGATAATGGTTTGTAAAATACAAAAGGATAGTCAGGTGGGAATGTTTGAATTAAAGCACATTCGCGAGGTGTTAATCTTCGTTCTGTAAGTCCTTTATTCAATTCATCATAATTTTTTCCTCCATGTTCAGCGGATAGTCGTCTAAATTCAATATTGCCGTGATGTTCAGAACGTATTGTCGGACTTAAACTATCTAAGTTTATTTCAATTTGTCCTTGACTGCCATTTCCTAAAAATTTAGCTCCTGAATAAAATTTTTGAGACAGGTCGTTTGAATTATTGGGCTCGGGTAGATCGGATAGAATATCTCTGCATGTTACAGGAGTAGGTAGACTGTCGTTGTTTGTATTGTAGTTGTGGGTAGGTGGGGGGTATGGGTTGTATTCTTGTGGTATCTCTTTTTGTTCTAAAGCGTTTATGGCTTTTTCTGTCAACGCAGAACGTTTGATGCCAATGAAAATTACACGTTCGCGTGTTTCGGGAACACCATAGTTTCCTGCATGAAGAACTTGAGGGTCTAATACTATGTAGTCATTTCCGTTTGCCGACGAGAAGTCATGCTGAATGATTTTTTTTACATCACCAAGACTTACTAAACCTTTAACATTTTCTGCAACGAACATTTTTGGCTGAACAATATCAATGACCTGTTTCATCCATATATATAGCTTACCTCTTGTCTCTTCTGATGGTTCAGTATTAATTAGTCTTTCTCCATTATGGGAAACATTAGAGTTAAATCCTTTTCGTTTTCCTGCGACACTGAAGTCTTGACAGGGAAATCCTCCAGTAATTATATCAACATTATGAGGAAATACATCTTGTCCTGCTTTGTGTAGTTTTACTAAGTCAACAATGCTCTCAAGATGATATATTGATGGATCTATATGGTAACGCGACATGTATTTTATCCATGTTTGTTTGGCTTCCTCTAAAATATCGCAAGCAAAAACAGTCCTGAATAAATTACGATTGAGCATAATCCATTTGTCGTCAATACAATGGTCTATCCAATCAGTATTTGTTACGGAATGTTTATGACATATAAATCCCCCTTCAAATCCTAAATCCATCCCACCACATCCAGAAAACAATGATAATACCTTTAAGGTCCCGTCTTCATGTTGTTCTTTGTTACCATTGTTGAAAAATAAATCAAATTGTGGTTCAGCAACTAAATCTGAAGGTTGTTCTAATTCAATATCAGTATAGTTGTGTTTTTTTTTCGCCATTTGAATTATTGTTTTTTGTTGGATCTATGTAGTTATTCTCAAATGTATGTCAGTTGAAATACTGTAGTTTATATATAGTTGATATATTATATTGGAGTTATTAAATGGAAAAATTGACTTTTTTTATAGATTGTAAGGTATTTGTGTGGTAGCTATTGGCAGTTTATTTTTCTTACAGCCTGCCGTCTATAAGAGTGCGGTCTATAATGCCTTTGACATCATATATGACATGCTTGTCTTTTAGCAATTTTTGTATGTCTATATCCTCAAACTGCTTGTGCGACACGGCGGCTATCATGCTGTCGTAGGTGTCGGTGGGCATGCTGTTGAGGATGTCGATGCCATATTCGTGCTTTACGGTCTCGGGGTTTGCCCATGGGTCGTAGACTGTGATGCTCACGTTGTATTCTTGCAAGGCTCGGTAGATGTCTATGACTTTGGTGTTGCGCACGTCGGGGCAGTTCTCTTTGAAGGTGAAGCCCATGATGAGTATCTTGGAGTTCAGCACCTGTATGCCTTTTTTTAGCATAAGCTTTATGGTCTCGGTGGCGACGTATTCGCCCATGCTGTCGTTCATGCGACGACCTGCCAAGATTATTTCTGGGTTGTAGCCGTAGCGTTGCGCGCACTGTGCCAGATAGTAGGGGTCTACGCCTATGCAGTGTCCGCCAACAAGTCCGGGCTGGAAGGGTAGGAAGTTCCATTTGGTAGAGGCTGCGCTCAGCACATCGTAGGTGTCTATGCCCATACGGTTAAATATCTTGCTCAGCTCGTTGACGAAGGCTATGTTGATGTCGCGCTGGCTGTTCTCTATCACCTTGGCGGCTTCGGCTACTTTGATGGATGGGGCGAGATGTGTGCCGGCGGTTATGACGCTGGCATATACTTCGTTTACATATTCGCCTATCTCTGGTGTGGAGCCTGAGGTTACTTTTTTTATTGTCTCTACTTGGTGTTTCTTGTCGCCTGGGTTGATGCGTTCAGGGCTGTAGCCGGCGTAGAAGTCGTTGTTGTATACCAGTCCCGATGTCTTTTCTACTACAGGTATACATTCCTCTTCGGTAACGCCGGGGTATACCGTTGACTCGTATACCACTACGTCGCCGTTAGCTATCACTCTGCCTACTGTCTCGCTGGCTCTGTAGAGTGGGGTGAGGTCGGGGTTGTTGTCTTTGTCGACGGGTGTAGGCACGGCCACGACGTAGAAGTTGCAGTCTTTTATCTCGTTGATGTCGCTGGTGCATGTCAATCCCTTTTGCAATGCTTGCTGCAGCTGTTGGTCTTCAACTTCGAGTGTCTCGTCATGCCCTTGCATCAAGGCCTCTATGCGATGCTGGTTCATGTCGAAGCCTACTGTTGTATATTTTGTGGAAAAGAGTCTGGCAAGAGGCAGGCCTACATAGCCTAATCCTATGACGCATATTTTTGTCTCTTTCATGATTACAGGTTGTTTTTGTACCAGTCTATAGCTTCTTTCAATCCGTCGGCAAAGTTGTATTGCGGGTCGTAGCCTAATAGCTTGCGTGCTTTGCTGATGTCAGCGTTGAAGTGCTTGTTGTCGCCGGCTCTGTCGGGTCCGAAGAGGGGCTCTATATCTTTGCCTAACAGCTGCGTGAGCTGATAGTAGATGTCTATCAGGTACTCTCTGCCGCCGTAGGCTATGTTGAAGGCTTCACCCGCTGCGCTGTCGTCGGCAAGGCAGGCTTTGAGGTTGGCCTCTATAACGTTTTCGATATAAGTGAAGTCTCTGCTCTGGCGTCCGTCGCCGTTGATGGTGGGGCGCTCGTCGTGGAGCAGCATCTTTATAAACTTGGGTATCACGGCGGCGTATGCTCCGTTGGGGTCTTGACGGCGGCCGAACACGTTGAAGTATCTCAACCCTATGGTCTTAAGGCCGTAGTGGCGTGCGTACTGTTTGGCCCACTCTTCGTCGCAGCGTTTGGTGAGCGCGTAGGGACTTAGCAGGTTGCCCTCTACACCTTCTTGTTTGGGCAGATGCTCTTCGTCGCCGTATACCGAGCTCGACGAGGCGTAGACAAAGGTCTTGACATTCTGCTGCCGTGCCGCCTCCATCATGTTGAGGGTGCCTTGTATGTTGTTGGCGCAGTAGAATAGCGGCATCTCTATAGAGCGTGGCACGCTGCCCCACGCCGCCTCGTTCATCACATAGTCTACGCCTTTGCATGCCGCAAGGCAGGTGGCGTAGTCTTTTATGTCGCCTTCTACAAACTCAAAGTTTGCGTTGTCTGTCAAAGACTCTATGTTTTCTCGCTTCCCTGTGCTCAGGTCGTCGAGACAGCGCACCTTGTAGCCCATCTGCAAGATGGCTTCGCATAAGTTTGAGCCTATAAATCCTGCTCCTCCAGTTACAAGGAACAGGGTGTCTTGGGGAAATTGTAGCTCGTGGTAAGTCATGGTTTTATAATAGGTAGCTGTAGTGCAAGGCTATTGCATGCATAGACATCTATAGGCTTGCAAAAGTACATTTTTTTTTCGTAATGGAATGGATTTGTTTTTTCTCTCGTGTTTATCGTATCAGTAGTACGCTGCCTTTGCGTTGATAGTAGCTGTCGGGATTGGTCACAAAGCTGTAGCGGACGGTGTATATGTAGTTGCCCATGGGGCATGCTGTGCCGTTGTGCGTGCCGTCCCATTGTTCGTTGCAGTCGGTGGTGTGGAATACCAATAGCCCTTGGCGGTTGTAGACATACAGGTCTATGGTTGCAAGGTTGATGGCATAGATGCCAAAGTATGTTGGGTTGGCGCTGCTGGGTGCAATGGCGTTGGGTATATACATGGCTCGGCGGTTGATGCCTATGGTCTGATATGCCGTGTCGGCGCATGCACTGTCGACGGCTATAAGGGTTATGCGTACCGAGTCTTCGTTTTTGAGTGTGGTGTATTGTGTGCTGGTTTTGTCGGAGGGCAGCATGTCGTCGTCGACCCACCAGTAGCGCGAGGTGCTGTTGAGGCTCTTGTCGAGGATGAGCATGTCGCGTTGGTCGTCGCTCAACACCGATGGGTGTATGTCGAGTATGGCGTGGGGTATGGTGTAGGGCTTGGCAGGGCATAATAGCTTGGCAGGACAGCTAAGTCCGTAGGTGTAGTCGGTAAGCAGGGTGTAGTTTGTGGGGCTGTTGGCTTGCAGTATGGTGTCGGTGCGGTAGCGGCGCCATTCGTAGTCCCAGTAGAGTGGGGCGAGTGGCATGGTGTCGCCATTGGCAATCAGCAAGGTGTAGGTGTTTTCTTCTGCCGACAGTGCCGTCAGTCCGTAGAGGTTGTCGTGGCACAGGCGGTAGGTGTCGAAGAGTATCTCTGGCGCCAGCTTCTCGGCAAGTAGCAGTGTTACAACGCTGTCGCAGCCGTATTGGTTGGCGAGGGTGTCTAAGTATCTGCCGGGCGTGGTGAGCAGGCTGTCGTTCTGCTTGTTGGCGCGTGTGTAGAAGTAGTGTGTGCTGTGGCAGAAGGTGTCTTCTATTGTGCTGTCGCTGTTGTGGTGTATGGTGAGGTGTAGTGTCGCCGTGCTGTCGCAACCGAGATGGTTGGTTGTGTTATAAGTGTAAGTGCCTGTCTTTTTGCGACGTAGCATGTTCCATATATAGCTCTCGCAACTCTCTACGCTGTCGTTGCTCTGTGTGGATAGCGCGAGGTGGAAAGGTTGATATATGATGCTGTCGCAGCCATTGGCGACGGTTGTCGTGGCATAGCGCAGTGTGGTGTCGAGTGTCTTGTTGATGATGCTGTCGTTGTCGACTATCAGCGTGACGGGCAGGGTGTAGCTGTTCCAGCTGTATGGCATTTTTGACGAGCATACCTTGGCGACGGGATGGGTGATTACGATGCTGTCTCTTATAACGAGGTGCTGGTAGGTGATGCTGTCGCAGCCTGTAAGTGTCGACACAGTGGCATGGCGTAGCTCTTGCCGATGCTGTCCTTCGTCAAAGATACATGTCTCTATGGTGGTGTTGTTCCATTCAAATGGCAGTTGCGACACGCATATTGTTGTGTCGTCGAGGTGTGTTGTCAGCGAGTCGATAACGGCGAGAGTAAGCAAGGTGCTGCTGTCGCAGCCAGACATGACTGACTTGCAGGCATGTCGTATAGCTACGGTGTGTATGCCTTCTGTGCGGTTGCCATAGAGGCTGAGATATTCTGCGTCTATGGTGTTCCCGTTCCAGATGTAAGGCAGCTGATGTGAGCAGATGTTTTCTTGTGGCAGCATTACGGCTGCGGTGTCGAATATGTGCAATGTCAGGTAGCTTATAGTGTTGCACCCTGCTGTAGAGAGATGTCGCAAAAGAGTGTCGCCCGTCGGCTTGGTCTCTATGATGTGCTCTTGCCAGCTGTAGGGCAGTTGGTTGAGGCAGATGGTGCTGTCTATGTATATCAGCGTGGAGTCTATGATGGTTATTTTTTTGTAGTTGATGCTGTCGCAGCCAGTACGCTGTGATAGGGTGGCATGTCTGAGCAGGGTGTCGCCTATGGTGTTGGCAAGGGTGATGCCGTTCCAAGTGTAGGGCAGGCTCTTCGAGCATAGCTCTATGTCGCTGTCGGTGTATACTATGCTGTCGGTTATAGTAACAGGCAGGTATGTGTTGCTGTCGCAGCCTGTCAGCTGCGATGGCGTGGTGTGCTTGAGCGTGGTGTCGGCTACAATGTGGTCTATGGTGCTGCTGTTCCAGCTGTATGGCAGTGCCGAGGAGCACAGGTGTACGGTGTCGAGTGTTACCGAGGCGGTGTCGTAGGCATGCAGCTGCTGGTAGGTGATGCTGTCGCAGCCTGTAGCAGAGGTGGTGTGGTAGCGTAACGTGGTGTCGCCAAAGTTGTTGACGGTGATGCCGTTCCAGGTGTATGGCAGGGTGCATACCGTCTTGGGCGTCAGTCGTACTACTGCGGAGTCTATCACGGTTATGGGCAGGTATACAATGCTGTCGCACAGGGGCGTCGACGATGCAGTGGCATGGCGCAGTGTGGTGGACTCTATGGTGCTGTTGATGGTCTGTCCGTTCCAGTCGTATGGTAGCATCGAGGTGCAGATATCTATGTGGTCGAGATGTTTCACAGTGGAGTCCGATACCATGAGTGGCTGTATTGTCATGCTGTC
>JAZRVD010000189.1:0-10703 GCA_045598945.1 Bacteroidales bacterium
CTTGCTCACACGTATACGCGTTAGGATTCAAGTTTTATCGGACAGCAATAAAAAACAATAATCCTTGCCCCTTCTGTCAAAGAGCCTATTGCATTATAGGTAAAATCAGCATTTACCTTAATATCCAAATCATTAGCTGAATTCAAGTCGCTAATGCAACTTTTTTAACAATATTAAGAAGTTTACAATCAAATGCAAATATACGACATAATTTTTAAATAGGAGAAAGGAAATTAAGTCTTTATCTCGGGCGAGAGTTAATCATCAGTTTGGCCATAGGAAGCAAGTCTCTATTTTTTCAAAATGCCACTATTTGTACTTCTATAGACGTATGTCTTACAACATAATAGATATCACGCACCGACATTGCTGCAGGACTATTTGATTTTGGCATCGACCATGGCGATGAGTTCAGCCTCTACCTGCTGTGCCTTGTCAGCAAGAGCTTGGGCACGATTGAGTATGTCGGCTTTGAAAGCAGCGTCTTTGAGCGACGAGGCGTTGATTTTGACATTAAGGAAAGCCCCCAAGACAGCACTGCGAGCACACAATGCCCCTACCCCGGCATCGGTAACACTGTTGGGATTGCCAATCTCTATCATAGCACGGCATATCTCGAAGGCGTCGAAACTCTTTTGCATGGTACGGAAAGGCACTTCGGTGGCATAGCGCGTAGCCTCTTGTATAACCAGAGAACGTGCAGCCTTCTCCTCATCGGTCTTCTTAGGCAAGGCGAAAGCATCCATTATCTTGTTGAAGGCGTTAGTATCCTCGTCGACGAGGGCAATAAGATCGTTTTTAAGAGCCTGTCCTTTCACAGCCCACTTGCTAAATGTCTCCCACTGGTCGTCCCAGCCAGCCTTGTGCGACGAGAGATTGGCGACCATGGTGGCAAGCGAGGCACCAAGAGCTCCCAGGTAGGCACTTACCGAACCGCCGCCAGGTGCTGCACTCTCCGATGCGGTCTCGTTGGCAAAGCCTTCGCATGTCATGTCAACAAGACGCTTGCGAGTATTATCCTCTATAAGAAACTCTATAACTTTCTCTTTAGGGTTGAATGGTTTGAGGTCGTCGAGGCCCATGCTCTTGACGGCAACCTTTATAATCTCATCTTCGCTGACGCCAAGACTGCGCTGCTGCTTGGCAAGATAGTATTCGCCTGCCTCTATAAGCACACGCTTGGGGATAAGACCCACCACCTCGCAACCAGTAACACGCACACCGCGAGCGGCCGCCTTGGCACAGACCTCGTCGAAGCAGACATGCACCGGCGAGACATTGATATTGGTGATATTCATAGAGACCTGGGCTATGCCGTATTCCTCAATATACCAGCCTATAGCCTTAGTGCTCTTGAGAGTGCCAGGTATCATGAGCGGATTGCCATCGGCATCTTTGAGCGGCTTGCCTGTAAGTTTGCCACCCTCGCGCTGAGGACGACCTTTTTCACGCACGTCGAAAGCGATAGCGTTGGCACGACGTGTTGAAGTGGTGTTGAGGTTGTAGTTTATAGCCACGAGAAAATCTCTTGCACCTACCTGAGTGGCGCCGGTCTGAGCGATATGCTGATTCCATTCGTTGGGTCCGAAGTCAGGTTTCCAAAGTTCTGTGCCAAGACGTGAAGCAAGACTCTCGTATTCGCCAGTACGGCAGTAGGCAAGGTTGCGGCGCTCGGGAGTAAAAGCAGCCTCTTCGTAGCAATAGATAGGTATAGCCAATTCATCGGCTATACGCTTTGCCAAAGTGTGGGCATACTCCACCACCTCCTGCATAGTGATGCCACTGACAGGGATAAGAGGACAGACATCAGTAGCGCCTTGACGAGGATGGTCGCCATGATGGCGCGACATATCGATAAGCTGCGACGCCTTGCTGACAACACGGAACGCCGCCTCGCACACTGCTTCTGGCTCGCCGACAAAGGTAATGACGGTACGATTGGTGGTAGCACCCGGATCTACATCGAGCAACTTGACACCTTCCACTGCCTCGACTTCGGCAGTAACCTGATTGATAATGTTCATATCGCGGCCTTCGCTGATATTAGGCACGCATTCTATAAGTCTTTTCATTGTATGAATGATTAAATTTTCTTTTTTTATAAATTACTGGCGTTCAACCCAGTCGCCGTTGTCTTTGATGAGCTGTACGAGCTGTGCTACAGCCTCTTCTTGCGGGATATTGTTTTTAACCATCTGACGCCCCTTGTAGAGAGCTATCTTGCCACCGCCACAGCCCACATAGCCGTAATGAGCATCAGCCATCTCGCCAGGACCATTGACGATACAGCCCATGACACCTATCTTAACACCCTTGAGATGAGAGGTAGCCGCCTTGATGTCATGAAGAGCATGCTGTATGTCGTACTGCGTGCGGCCGCATGACGGGCAGGCGATATACTCGGCCTGGCTGATACGCACACCCACAGCCTGCAAAATGTCGTATGCCACAGGCACCTCGGCAACAGGGTCTTCGGTAAGAGAGACGCGGATGGTGTCGCCAATGCCGTCGAGGAGCAGTGCCCCGATACCTGCGGCACTTTTGAGACGTGCCTGCATAGCATCGCCTGCCTCGGTAACGCCAAGATGAATGGGATAGTCCATGCCAGCCTCCTGCATACGCTTGACAAAGAGGCGAGTGCTGTCGACCATCACCTTTACATTGCTTGCCTTCATAGAGAAGACAAGGTCGTGGAAGTCCTGACGGCGGCAAACCTCGGCGAACTCTATAGCACTCTGCGCCATGCCTTGCGCCGTATTGCCATAACGACTCATCACGCGCTCGGAAAGCGAGCCGTGGTTGGTGCCAATACGCATAGCAGTGTGATGCTGCTTGCAGATGTCGATAAGTGTTGACATCTTGTCGCCAATACGCTTCAACTCATCGTCGTATTCTTGGTCGGTAAAGTGTGTCTTGCCGGTGTTGCGATCGGTATAGTTGCCCGGATTGACGCGCACCTTTTCTACAATGGCAGCGGCAGTCTCAGCTGCTTTGGGGCTGAAATGGATATCGGCCACAAGAGGCACATTGCAGCCACGCTTGGCAAGCTCATTTTTTATATTATAGAGATTGTTGGCACTGTCGACATCGGGGGCAGTGATACGCATTATCTCACAGCCAGCCTCAACAAGCTGCAAAGTCTGCCGCACCGTGGCTTCGGTGTCCATAGTCTTGGTGTTGGTCATCGACTGCACACGCACCGGTGCGCCTCCACCCAATGGCAAAGAGCCAATAAAGATTTGTCTTGACATTATTTAATTATATTTTTCATCATTTGTTATCATTGCGACACCTTGGCAAGCGTGCGCTGCAAGTTGGCAATCTGCGACTCAAGCTGGCGTATACGCTCCTTGAGGTTGGCATTCTGTGAACGAAGACGCTTTATCTCGTCTTCCATCTCAATCTGGGAATTACTCTCGTATGACTTGTTGACCACCTTTACCGCCTCGGCAGGGGTGAGCGGCTTGACATTCACTGTCGCCACTTTTAGCGAAGCCACCTCTTGGTTGAAAACCTTGGCGGCTCCCGTCTGGTCTGCCATGCGTATCAACTCAGAAGGCATTACTGGTATATCAAAACCTGTATCATCCTGCACAAAAACCTTGTCGCCCTCTACCTTGGTAACTACGCCGCCGCCTACGGCATTGACAAACTTCACCTTGTCGCCTTTTTGAAATACAGACATATATTTATGTTTATAATAATTTGATGTTGCTACAGTTTCAAATCTATCTTGTCGATGATGCCATCAAAATTGCCGCTGCTCATCATCAGCAGGTTAGTATTATGCCACTCGGCATTGTTGAGATCGGCGAGCAGCAGCTGCGAATCGGTATAGACCTCAAGTCCCTCGGTGCCGAAAGCCTGACGTACCTGTTCGGGGTCAAGCGGCGGTAGACGCTTGAGTTGCAAAGCATGCTGACTATAGTATACAATGGCACGGTCGGCGAGAGCCATGCACCCCTTGTAGTTAGAGAGAAAGGCGGCAGTAAGCGAGCTATATGTGTGCAGCTCCATACATGCCACCAACTTACGGTCGGGATACTGCTCCTTCATAGCAGCCACCGTGGCACGAAGCTTGGATGGGGCGTGAGCAAAATCCTTGTATACCGCCGTGGAAGGATAGTAGGCTATACGTTCCAGACGCTTGGAGGCGCCCTCGAAGGTGGCTATGGCACTATCGAACTGGCGACCACTCATACCTATAAGCTTACACACCTCACGAGCAGCCGTGAGATTGAGAAGGTTATGACGTCCAAAGACCTTCAAAGCAACCTGGCGACCATCGCAACGGTCAAGCACCGTTGTACCATTGCTAAGATGGTAGGCCGGCGTGCGATATGGTATGTCGCGACGACTTTCGAGCTTGGCAAGAGCAGGCAGCTGCTCCACCTCTGGGTCTTCGGCGCAATACACCATTGCACCATTAGGCTCTACACTCTGAGCAAATAGCTGAAACTGGCGACGATAGTCGTCAAATGTAGGGAAAACATTGACATGATCCCACTCTATGCCGGTAACAATGGCTATATGCGGATGATAATGGAGGAACTTGGGCGTAGGGTCGATAGGCGAGGTGAGGTACTCGTCGCCTTCTATGACCATATACCGCGCAGTGTCGGAGAGACGCACCATTACGTCAAAGCCTTGCAACTGAGCGCCTACCATATAATCAGTCTCTATACCTGCATGACGCATGGCGTGAAGTATCATAGCCGTAGTGGTGGTCTTGCCATGACTGCCGCCAACAACAATACGCGTCTTGTTTTTACTATGCTCATAAAGATATTGCGGATAGCTGTAGATAGGCAGATGCAGCTCTTGTGCGCGCAGCAGTTCGGGATTGTCGGCCTTGGCGTGCATGCCAAGAATGACAGCATCAACATCGGACGTTATCCTTTCCGGATGCCACCCAAAACTATCAGGCAGCAAGCCATGCTGCTGCAGATGCGACTTGGCAGGGTCGAAGATCTCATCGTCAGAGCCCGTTACCTTATCGCCTTTTAAGTGAAGGGCTATTGCAAGATTGTGCATGGCGGCACCGCCTATGGCTATAAAATGAATACGCATTATTAACGTTGCTTAAAAGATTAGTACAAAGTTTTGAACTCCTTAGGCAAGAAAAGATAATATTTTGTTACCTGCTTCTCAAGGAAATGACGGTCGAGCTGGTCGGAAGCCTCGCTGATGTCGCAGCAACGACCATCTTTGTAGAGCACCGAAATCTCAGGGTCATTGAAGTCGTAGGCATGGTTGCGAAGTATGCCAGTACCAACAAAATAGGCAGTCTCCTCGTAGCTGATACCATAGCGCTGCTGCACACAATGACGCAGCTCTTCGACCAGTTGAATAGGGAACGGATAGTTGCTGATACGCACCGACGCCAGATGCCTGTTGATAAGATTGCTGCACAACGTGGCAAGAATACTGTCGGAATGAGACATCCAACCTTTGACAGCCGACACTATATCAGAATCATCGATAAGGGCAAAACGGTCGAGTAAGCGGCCATCAGAGATAAAATCCATCTCGGTATAATGATGCGAAAGGAAGTCCATAAGATACGATGGTCCATCAACCTCTATGCTTTTATCTAACAAATCGCGCACACGGCGCAAGATAGCGAATAGCAACTCGTCGGCGGCTACCACTGTCTTGTGGAGATACACCTGCCAATACATAAGGCGACGCGATACGATAAACTTTTCTATGCTATACACGCCCTTCTCGTCCACCACAAGCTCATCGTCCTTGACATTGAGCATATTGATAATACGATCGGTACCAACAATGCCCTCGCTAACACCTGTATAGAAACTGTCGCGGCTGAGATAGTCGAGACGGTCCATATCGAGCTGACTGGAGACCAGCTGATGAAGAAAATGCTTGGGATAGATATCGTCGAAGATGGCGATAGCCAGCTTCAACGGCTCGCGGTATTCAAGCACGTCGGCAAGGTCCTGAAGTATACGCTGCATAAAGAGACGCGTAAGGGTCTCGTGATGCACCTCGGCAATAACATATTCAGAGGTATGGGAGAAAGGGCCATGCCCCACATCGTGAAGCAATATCGCCAACCTTGCCCCTAAGGCTTCTGCATCGGTTATCTCCACGCCCTTTACCCTCAAAACATCGAGAGCCCTATTCATAAGGCTAAGGGCGCCGAGCATGTGACCAAAACGAGTGTGCGTAGCACCCGGATAGACCATATAGGTGAAGCCTAACTGCTTGATACGTCGCTGACGTTGAAAACACGGCTGCTGTATGACATCGAAGATGACATCGTCCTCGATGGTAAGAAAACCATACACCGGGTCGTTGATAATCTTGCGTTTGTTGGTCATAATATCCTCCTTTTACCCTTTTTAGTTATACTACCCTGTCTATTTCTCTTGGTCTAAGATACGCGCCGCCGAAGCCACCCTCTCATGACAAGTCTTGTGGCCAGGTTGCTGCAAGCGCCTACAGACTATATCGCCATGCTCCTGACGAAACTGCTCGATAAGAGCCTTTGCCGCATAAGCACGATCAGTAAGACCCGCCACCATAGCTATGGCACTAACACAGCCGCACACCTCGCGCAATCCACTTATACCTCGACCAAAAGGTGCAGCGAGAGCTTTGGCGGCATCTTCGCTTATTGGCAATTTGTCGGCGTATGCCAGCAACACCGACTGGCAGCAGTTGCAACCGCTCTCATGCAACTTACACGCCCGTTCTTCTCTATTACCCATATACACAATATGTTAATTTATCATTCTCCATACCCCATACCGATTTCCTTATGTATTCCTAATTTAACATGAACAAATAAATTTCTGTCATTCAAATCAAAAGCAGCTTTAATCTTATCTACGGCTTCAGGATATTCATAAATCCATTTTCCAACCATTATATCATATTCATCAGTTTCAGGAAAATAAAACACCCTACCCCTTGGCACGTATTTATAATCTCCAACATACAAATTGCTTCCTCCATGAAATTTATAATAATTATATTTCTTCTTCCACACATATTTATGAAGTTCCTTACAAGATACCGCCTCTCGATGCTCTATTTGCGCTTGATCGTGTGCATCAACAGCAACAACACCAAACACATCCTTTATCAGAGGAGAATACCAAAAAATACCAACTTTGGGATTATTTTGCTTTTCAAGATTAGCATCCATGGCCGCCATCATAGCCTGCATTTTAGCATCATCTACCACCTCAACACATTGTGTTTGAACAGAGTCTTCTTGTTGCTCAATCGTCATCTGAGTATCCTCTACAAACAACTTCTTACTATCTTCTAATTCAATATTTTTCTCTTGTATAATTTTATTCATATTACAAACATTATGATATTTCATTTTTTTCTCATCACATTACTTATCTGCCATAGCACAATGGCTGCAGCACAGCTTACATTGAGGCTGTGCTTGGTGCCATACTGCGGTATCTCTATGCTGCCGTCGCACATTGGCAAGAGCTGTGGCTGCACTCCATCTACCTCGTTGCCAAAGATTATCGCCACACCTTGAGGTGCGCCATCTTGCAAGAGCTGCAACAAAGTGGTGTCGTCGAGCTTCAAACTGTCGTCGACTTGCTCTATGGCATAAACCTTATAACCAAGGATACGCAACTGCTCGACGGCTTGCTCCGTCTGCTCGTAATACTGCCATTCCACCGAATCCTCCGCGCCAAGCGCCGTTTTATGTATCTCACGATGTGGCGGTGTGGAGCAGATACCACACAATACTATCCTCTCTATACGGAAGGCGTCGGAAGTGCGGAACACCGAACCAATATTGTTCTGACTCCTAACATTATCGAGCACCACCACCAAAGGCACCTTCTCCGCCTCGCGATATTCGTCTAACGAGAGACGATTCATCTCATCTGTTGTAAGCTTTTTCATATCTCAAATAACTTATCCCACACTGCCTTCAAGGCTGATGCTTAGAAGCTTTTGCGCCTCTACAGCAAACTCCATAGGCAGCTTGCGCAGCACATCTTTAGCATAACCATTAACAATAAGTCCCACAGCACTCTCTGGCGAGATGCCACGCTGCTGACAATAGAACAACTGATCTTCACTGATTTTAGACGTAGTGGCTTCGTGCTCAAGGATGGCCGACGAGTTGTGACTACGAATATATGGCCATGTGTGAGCACCGCACTTGTCGCCAAGCAATAGCGAGTCGCACTGCGAGAAATTGCGAGCCCCTTCGGCACTTTTACCCACCTGCACCAAGCCGCGATAGCTATTTTGGCTATGTCCGGCACTGATACCCTTGCTCATAATGGTACTATGGGTGTTCTTGCCTATATGAATCATCTTTGTACCAGTATCAGCCTGCTGATAGTTGTTGGTAACAGCCACAGAGTAGAACTCGGCACTGCTGTCATCCCCTTGCAAGATGCACGATGGATATTTCCAGGTAACGGCAGAGCCTGTCTCCACCTGTGTCCACGAGATCTTGCTATGCGACCCCTTACAGATGCCACGCTTGGTAACGAAATTATAGATGCCGCCCCTACCCTGCTTGTCGCCAGGATACCAGTTCTGCACAGTGCTGTACTTCACCTCAGCATCGCGCAGAGCAACAATCTCCACTATGGCGGCATGCAGCTGATTCTCGTCACGTTGCGGTGCAGTGCAGCCTTCCATATAGCTCACATAACTGCCTTCGTCGGCGACGATAAGTGTGCGTTCAAACTGTCCGGTGCCTTTGGCGTTGATGCGGAAATAACTCGACAGCTCCATAGGGCATCGCACCCCCTTGGGAATATAGCAAAACGAGCCGTCGCTAAACACAGCGCTGTTGAGTGCTGCAAAGAAGTTATCGCCCGACGGCACCACGCTGCCCATATACTGACGCACAAGGTCGGGATATTTCTGCACAGCCTCGCTGATAGGGCAAAAGAGTATACCTTTTTCAGCAAGCAGCTTGCTACTGGTGGTCTTGACGCTGACACTATCCATGATAGCATCGTAAGCCACACCTGCAAGCTCCTTCTGCTCACGCAGAGGTATGCCAAGCTTGTCGAATGTGGCGAGCAGCTCTGGGTCTACCTCATCGAGACTCTGCTTGGCAGGCTTGGGTTTGGGAGCGGCATAATAGATAATATCTTGATAATCTACCTTGTCGTATTTCAAATGCCCCCATTGCGGTTCATCCATGTTGCGCCAACGGCGAAAAGCATCGAGACGGAAGTTTAAAAGCCACTGTGGCTCTTGTTTCTTGGCAGAGATAAGACGTATTATATCCTCGTCAAGACCTTTGCGAAGCACGTCTGTATCGATATCGGTAACAAAGCCCCACTTGTAGTCATCGTTGGTAACCTGCTGAATGATATTATTTTTGTCGTCAGACATAGAACAAGCAAGATATAATTAAGCATTGCAAAGGTAACAAAAATAATTGAGATGCCACAACATAGAAATAAGTATAAAACACCCCTGCATATCACCATACTTGCAACAAAAAGAAAGAAACATGAAAAAAATAAAGAATAAATGACTATCTTTGCAACGATTTTTACTTATAACACTATGAAAAAAGCATTCTACATACTTACCGCGACAGCTTTATTGCTTGCCACAGGCTGCACCAAGGAAGATAGCCCATGCCCACAAGACTACACCCACAACGAGACACAGCAATCCATACTGCCGCCACCAATACCACTGGGCGACAACGAGGAAGGAATAGTCGACAACGAATTTGCCAACGGCACCCTGCCAGGCGTCTTTCGCTTGAGCAATAAAACCATACGCTTCAGCCAGGGCAACCTACAATACCAGCCCTCGACAGGCAAATACCGCTTTGCCACAGAACAATACCACTATATCGGCGGCAACCGCTGTCCAGGCAACGTAGCTTACAACAGCACACCATGCAACAACGACCGCTACCGCGACACCTCATACACTGGCTGGATAGACCTCTTCAGCTATGGTTCCAGCGGCTACAACAACATCACACCCACCGACACCAACAACGACCCAGCCCACTATGCACCAAACACACTTTCTATTGCCAACAATAGCTACGACTGGGGCAAATACAACAACATAGACGGAGCCGAACTGGGAGGCGACAGCACTTGGCACACTATGACAGACATAGAATGGAGCATGCTGCTGAGCTACAACAGCTACGGACTGGCAAAAGTATGCAACGTAACAGGCATTGTCATCGTCCCAATCAACTGGCAGACTCCCGAAGGATGCTCCTTTGTAGCCAACCGCACAAATAACACCTACAACTACGAACAATGGCAAAAAATGGAACTGGCAGGCGCTGTATTTCTGCCAGCAGCAGGCTACCGTTCAAGCCAATGCACCTGCCTGTCGGGCTACAACGCCTACTACTGGACATCGTCTGCCAACGACTACCTGCAAGCCAACAAACTAAACTTCAGTCTCGATAAAATAGAACTCGCCTTTAGCTGCTACCGCCACTACCGCATGGCAGTAAGATTGGTGAAATAAAACAAAAATTGAAACAAGTCGCAAAAGTATCAAAAAACATACACATACGACCCGTTTCAATCACATTTTAACATAACTGTAGTTTCCTGATTTAGGTTGACTACATGTATGTCTTACCCCTTGGAAAAGTTGACTCAATTAAACATTAAAACTGATTATAGTTGACTGAGTTATTCTTATAACTGTTCAGGGTTGACTGGAGGGCGTAGCCCGGAAGG
>JAZRVD010000190.1:0-2750 GCA_045598945.1 Bacteroidales bacterium
TGGCTCGCGCCATGCTTTATGGCTCTCACCACTGTGCTGGTCTCTTTTAGCTGCACCGGTCCCATATTGGGCGCCGCCTTGGTGGGCATGGCTACTTCTACTACCAACGCCTTTGTGTCGCTCGTTACTATGCTTGGCTTCGGCATTGGCTTTGCCGCCCCTTTCACACTCCTCGCTCTCTTCCCTTCGTTGCTCAAAGGCATGAAGTCGGGAGCATGGCTCAATACCGTCAAGGTCTCTTTCGCCTTCCTCGAGCTGGCTTTCGGTCTCAAGTTCCTCTCTATGGCCGACCTCTATTGCGGATGGCATCTCCTCGACCGCGAGGTCTACCTCGCCTTGTGGATTGTTATCTTTGCTCTACTGGGCTTCTATCTGCTCGGTAAGTTGCGCTTTAAAGGTGATTCGGAACTCAAAAGCATCGGCGTTGTCCGTCTCTTCTTGGTTATCTTGGATTTCGCCTTTGTCGTCTATATGCTACCAGGTATGTGGGGCGCTCCGCTCAAGGCTATATCCGGTTTCCTCCCTCCTATGGAGACGCAGGATTTCAACCTCGTCGCACCTGCTACTGTCAATAGTCAGCAACCATCGTCTACGGTGCGCTATGCTTCTCAGCTCTCGCTCCCTGTCGGCTTCTCCGGCTACTTCGATCTATACGAGGCTAAGCAGGCTGCTCGTCAGCAAGGCAAGCCCATCTTTGTAGATTTCACCGGCAAAACTTGCGCCAACTGTAGAGAGATGGAACATTACGTCTGGGCTGACGATGCTGTCCGACAAATGCTCAATAGCCAGTTTGTTATCTGCGCCTTGTATGTCGACGCCAACTTTATCGAGCTTCCAGAGTCGGAATGGCTTACTACTCCCGACGGCAAGGTGCTCAAGACTCTCGGCAGACGCAACCTGCAGCTGCAAAAGGAACTTTTCAGAGTCAACGCTCAGCCTTATTATGTTATCATCGATGCTGACGGCAATCTATTGACAAAAGAGAACTACAAGTATAATCGCGACCCACGACAGTTCGAGGCTTTCTTGAACGAAGGACTTAATAACTTCAAAAAACAATAGCCCTTTTTATGAATTTCAATGGCATTATCATTGGTGTTGTTACCTTTCTTTGCATAGGTCTTTTCCATCCGCTTGTTATAAAGGCGGAATACTATATGGGCGTAAAGAGTTGGTGGCTCTTTGCCTTTGCCGGCGTGTTGAGCGCTGTAGCATCTGTCTTTGTCGCCCACGAGGTGCTTTCTATTATCTTGGGTGTCGTCTCTTGCTCTTCGTTTTGGAGTATTTTGGAGATCTTTCAACAGCGAAAAAGAGTCTTGAAGGGCTGGTTTCCGATGAATCCTAAGCGTAAAGATGATTATGAATGAAAAAATATTTTGTTGCTATACAGTGTGTTATATGTGGTGATGTGAAATATATTTTGTGGATTGGCAAAAATACTGTATCTTTGCAATCGTTTTCAATGGAAGACAAAAGGCTGCGGGGTAGAGCAGAGGCAGCTCGTCGGGCTCATAACCCGGAGGTCGGTGGTTCGAATCCACCCCCCGCTACTAAAGAGAGACACATTAAATGCCTCTCTTTTTTTATTCCTTTTTCAAACGCCACGCTGTGTCGTGTTCGGTTTGGCAGGAAGGGCTTGTGAATCTTATCCCTTTCAATATGCGAAAACATCTGCTCCTTTCTTTTCTCTTGCTCCTCACCCTTACAGGAGCCGCCAACGACACCTCTAAGGTCTGTCAAGGCTTTTCTGGCGGCATGATGGTGCATGCTGGCATGTTGTTGGGACAGGATGCCAATGCTCCGTTCAACAGGCATGGAGTGTTGTGTAGTCCCGAAGGTGTTACTGCTGGTATTGGCGGCGCTATGCGTGTCAATCTGTGGCGCCTTTTGCGTCTCGGCTGCGAGGGCTTTGTCTCTACCATGAATTCTTCCCTCTCCACATCTCGTCGTCTGTTGGTGGATGGCAGCTATATCCGCACAGGGTGGGGTGGGCTAAACGCTGATTTGTGCTGGCGCAACAGCAGATTGTGGCCTTTTGTGGGATTCTCTGTTGGCGGTGGAGCTATGCACTCGCTATATCTCCTGGAAGGCTCTCAAGACGATTGGGTGGAAGAGTCCCGCTCTTTATATCATAAGCAGTCGTTCCTCTATTTAAACCCCTATATCGGTATGGATTGGTGTATGACCGATAAGATTCATTTCTCTCTACGTTTAGACTGTATGTCTGCCTTAAGCAACGGTTCATGGGTTAAGCCTGCCGGTCCAAGATTGTATCTCGGTTTTATGTTTTGCCATTAGGCTTTTAGATCGTAAGCACCCGATAAATCACACGTTGTGGGAGTAAAAAAGCTGTTGTAGTTTTGCGGATTGAAATGCAAGAACAAAGTCAAAACACAACAGCATGAAAACATACGGTTTATGTATGCTCGACACAAGACAATCCTCGACGTTTCGCACACCACGCACGCAGAGAGGCCGGAAGAAGGGAGGTCTCCATGTTTAGCCTTGGCGACACGATGAACTATCACCTTTATCTGAAACAGACGGATATGCGAAAGGGGATAAACATGCTATGCGGAATTATCCACAACGAGATGGGCGGCGACATTCGCAACGGAGATGTCTTTGTCTTTGTGGGAGGCCGCAACAGGATCATGAAACTTATACATGCCGAAGACGGCGGAATGGTGATGTACGTCAAGCGGCTTGAGGCGGGGTGTTTCGCCATGCCCAAGCACGACGACAATGTC
>JAZRVD010000191.1:0-1164 GCA_045598945.1 Bacteroidales bacterium
ATATCTATCCACACCTCCATGCCACAATATCACCTTTCCATCCACACCTTACAACACCGGCAAGCCGTCATATTGCAAAAAAAATGGTATATTTGCAATATATTTTTATTTCTCATACGTTGCTACTCCAATAGTAACAACAACTATATCAAATCAATACAAAAGCACAAAAACCATATCCCACAATGCGCAAGACCTTTCATTATCTCATAATTGCAGCACTGCTCACCACCCTGTACAGCTGTAGCGACACCTTTGAAGAGGTGATAATGACCTACCCTGACGGCAACAAGATGATAGTATGCCAATACACCGGCGACAAAGACAACAAAACCCTTGTAGGCGAGACACGCTACTACGAAAACGGCACAGTGCAATACGAGAAGCACTACACAGGCAAAAAGCAACAACCCGACGGCATCTGGCACTACAACTACGACGACGGCAAGACATTTGCAACAAGCAAATTTGACAAACAGCACCCCAACGGACAAGACTGGAAGTTCTACGACCGCGAGGGCAACAACTACTTCAACGAGCAATACGACTCATGCTGCGTTGTAGAGCTTAGCGAGATGCAGACCCCTGCCACAGTAGCCCTGTACCGCAACAACGAAGAGACACACTATCAGTTCTATAGCAACTACACCATAAGGTCGATAGGCATGTTTCGCAACAAGCTGCGCGAAGGGCACTGGGTGTTCTACCACCTCAACCACCAGATACAGACCGAAGCAGACTTTATTGGCGGCAAAGAAGACGGCGTATACTGCGTATACCGCGAAAACGGCATACCCTACTATCGCGGCAGCTACAACAACGGACAACGTACAGGCGTTTGGGAGTTCTACGACGAAGAGGGCAACCTGTACACCTCAAGAGAATACTAAACATCACCTACCACCACAGTGCTATCCAATCCTATATTTCACTACGTTGGCGAATGTGCCGACCTATTAGGCTATAAAGCATACGCCGTGGGAGGCATAGTGCGCGACTACTTCCTACAGCGTCCATGTACAGACATTGACATCGTCTGCATCGACCCCTCTGGCAAATCGAAACATCCCGGCATAACACTGGCAGAAGCCAGTGCTGAGAGGATAAGTAAGGCAAAACGACACAAAAAACTCAACGTCAGCGTATTCAACAACTTCGGCACCG
>JAZRVD010000192.1:0-6559 GCA_045598945.1 Bacteroidales bacterium
AGCGGCGCGACACATAGTAGCAGTCTGCCAAGCGATTGTAGGCATCGCAAGTTTGACGGGCTTCCACAGTGCCTGCCTTAAGACGAATAAAAGACTCAAACATGCGAGCAGCATCGTCGTAGTTCTCACTCTTCATCAGCAGATAGCCTTGAGTATAGAGTGCTTGCGGATAATAGGCAGACTGTTTGGCGCTACTGCTAAGCAGAAAGCGGTCGATAAATTTGAATGCTTGGTCGTATTTGCCCATGCGAAAGAGCGCTTCGCCATATAGATAGTTGGCGTTGGCGCCCAGCTTGACATCGATATTCACCTCGCCGGCTTTGGCAAAATGCTTGGCAGCTTGTTCAACCTTGCCCTTGTTGAAAAGCTCGATGCCATAGTTGAACAATATACGCTGATAGGCGCGGTTGAGAGTTGTATTGCGGTCGGAGATGCCTTCTATCAGTGTCAAGGCATCCTTATAGTTGTGAGTAGTCAGGTAGAGCGAGGCGAGAATTTCCTGCACCTCCTGCTTATGCTTGCTGTGCGGATATTGCTTGAGATAGTCCTGAAACGAGCGGATGCTCTCGTTATAAGGGTTGATATTCATCTCGCACGACAGCTTGGCATAGCAGAACAAGGCGTCCTCGGTAATGACAGCGTTGTGTTTCAGCTTGGAGGCTTGCAGGAACATGCTGCGCGCCTTCTCCTTCATATTTTTCTTTAGGTATATGTCGCCGAGTGTATAGAAGGCGTTTTGCGCCACGCTGTCGTCGCAGGCGGTCTTGCGTTCAAGGTATGCCGCCGCCGAGTCGTACTGCTGCAGCATATAGTAGCAGTAGCCCATCTGATAGTAGTTGTCCTGCGGGGTGCAGGCGGCGCGTGTAGGTGCTATGCGCTTGTTTGTTGATGGCGGCTCCTTGTCGTCGGCAGCCATAGCGCGATGGTAGAAAGGCAGAGCTTCAGAATATTCGCCCCTATTGTAGTACACCTCAGCCACCATCTGCGCCACCTCGCCAGGCTTGTAAGCTTGTGGGTCGGCAAGAAGGCTTGGCGCCATAGCGAGCATATCGTCGTAGCGACCAAGATAGTACAAAATACGCACCTCGTAGTTTGGTGCAAGACTGGCAAACTTGGCGCTATTCTTAAGCTTCTCAAAGTTGGCGAGAGAGAGGTCGTATTCGCCATCGGCATACTGAATATGGGCGTAATAATAGAGCGAGGCATCGGCATATTTCGACTCGCCGCCCACCTGCTGCACAAAGTAAGGCTTGGCCTCCTTTATCTTATCGGCTTGCAAGTAACAATAGCCTGTCTTAAAGTTGTACTCGCCGCGATGGTTATACTCCACCTCTTGCACCTTCACCGTCTTGTAGTTAGCGAGAGCCTTGTCGAACTTGCCGCGCGAATAGTAGAAATTACCCAAATAGAAGCGTGCCATGTTGCAATGCGAACTATAAGGGTATTCTTCAAGAAAGCCAGATAGACGCAATTCGGCATCGTTGTTGTCGAGACGCACGGCACATACGGCGGCGCGATAGCAAGCCTCGCCAGACCATACCCCCCCCGACTTGCAGGTAGCGTCGAACAGTTGTTGAGCGGCGGCATATTTTTCCTTTCTGAAAAGGTCCGAAGCCTGGTCGTAGATAGCCTGTTGCCGCTGCGAGCCTATATATTTTTGAGAAAAAAGAGCACTTCCCGACAGTAGAAATACTGCGATAAAAACGTAATACTTAATACGTTGCATAAAAATACAATATTGACTAAATAACTATAAAAATACACATTTTATTGATATGCGACGTATTATATGTTATTATCAACCAAGAAAAAGCATTGCGTCCTAAATATTTTTTAATATACAAAGAATAAGAAGTTTGGTTTGCAAAGAAATAAGTATTACCTTTAACAATACCAAAACTCTCATGGCAAAGATAATGTTTTTTTGCTCGAATTTTTATCAAATGAAAAACCATTTGTATTTTGGTATCGTCGAAAAAGCGGAGAAGAGCTCTACTGGGGAGCAACTCCTCAAGGAATAGTCGACAAGATAAAATACCGATGACGATAGGCTGCCATATGCGTCAATCTTACGTTTGATGGTGCGTGAGGAACATCCGTATTTCTTCGCAAGTTAGTCGTATGTCTGTTTCAACACGGAATATTCACACCACAATTCGGGTGCATCTATACGTGTTTGCCTCTTAAAGATTGTTTTCCACAAGCATGGCATTTGTATAACTGGCGCCCATTTACCATGACATTTTTCTTTGTTATCGGGCTGCCACAATGAATGCATTTTTTATTCATTACCTTTGAACGCTGTATCGTGCTATTATTATCAACATTATAAAGATTTCAGCCTCAATATTGGCCATTACGTCAGTTTTATTTTTTACCGCCTGGAAGCAGGATAATGGATAATAATATCATAAGCGCACCCCCAATTTTTTTTAATCCACTTTTAGTACGATTTTTCTTTTCGTCCATAATTCAATATTTTTAAAATTACACTTCTTCGAAATCAACATATTCACCATTTTTCCACTGATTGACCTTTTCCTTGAAGGTTTCCAATTCAGAAAGTTTCTGGCGGAGTTTCTCAACCTCAGAGTTACGTTCATTCAATTGTTTCTGCATTTCAAGAAATGAAGGAGCAAAGTTTTTATAGTAATCGTCATCTTTGAATGAATCATAAACCTGTGCAAAGATATCATCCAGTGCTTTACGCAAGGAAGCCTTTGTTTTGTCAAGTTCTTTGCTATTTTTCCATTTCTTGTACCATTTATAGGCCTCTATAGCTACATTTATACCTACTGCTAAACGACCAATAACATTTGTAAATTTCTTACCAAGATTTATAGCACCCCATGGTTTGAACTTATAGCTCTTTGCAATCACATCACGAATAGCTTTAACCTGTTCACCTGATACATTTACAGTCTTAAGGTAATCAGCACCAACTTTCAGCGCACTGGTTATAAACTGATTCTGAGCATCAAACTCATGCTCAAATTTTACAAGACTTGATTGTATTACAGAATTATTCGATTCTGAGCAGGATGAAATTATTTGATTAATATTTCTTTGAAGCACGTAGAATGTAACATTGCCATCCTGTACTCCCAATGCCCTATCAACAACCTCACCGATTGTTTCAGTCGATGCACCTTTAATATCTGCATACAAACCACTCCTATACTGGTCTAATTGCTTCTGCATTTCACTAAGGTTCAGCATCAGTTCAGACTTTAGCTGCTGTACATCCTGGGACAAATCCTTGCATGATTCATCAACCTTCTTCAAAGACTTTTGAACAGGTTTACAAAACCCATCAACCTCATCGCCAATAGTTGCAATCATATCTTTGATAGAAGCAAATGCAGCAGAGGTGCCTAATTTCAATGCATCACTATTGTTTACTACATCATTTAGGTTATCCCTCAGGAGGTTAATATGAGAACGACGAATATAATCATCAGGTTTGTTGAACCAATGATTAAGTCCTTTTCCCTTAGGATCTGCAGAAATACATACGACATGCAACTTGTTTTCTTCGTCTGGAGTAAGATTTATTGCATTGCGCAGACGAGCAATAAGCGCATTACGTTTTATTTCATTACCACGCTTATAGTCAATATCATCAAGAAGATCATAGCCAGCTTCATCCATCTTGTTGATAACAAAAATGGAATACTCTAATTTATTCAGATCTCGCATAATCCACTTAATGATTGGAATATGACTGTCCTTAAGTGGGTTTACTGCATCGCATACATAAATCACAATATGTGCTTCTGAAAGATACTTCTTTGTTATATCAGAGTACTTGATGTTCTTTCCATCGAGTTCTTTCTCTTTGGTACCGAACAATCCTGGAGTATCAACGATCTCAAAACCTTCTTTCAAACCTGCAGGACGATAAACCATCAATTCGTCAGAAGATTCATCCTGGTCGATTTTCATCGTATCTTCCAATCTACCAAGTAAGCCAGCAATCGCACTGGTCTTGCCATCTGAAAAACTGCCAAGCAGAACAATGCGTACAATACCATCTTCTAACATAGATTTTACACTGTCCACTTTCTTTAAGATGTCTTGCAGGTCCAAACCATACTTGACACCCTCTTTTACAAGTTTTTCAAGCATAACGAACTTCTTACCGACATTGTTGGAAAAACTAAACTGCTCCATATGTTGTATTATTTAATTTGTTTATGATTTTTCTTATATCATTTTTCAAAGAAGAAATAGAATTAGACAAAGCACTCAGATTATCGATTTCCTTATCTATCTCACGTATAAGCTTTTTTTGTTCGTCATTGAGTTGACATTCTAAAGCTTTTATATTGTCACGCACCTGAGATAGTGATTCGTTCTCTGCATTAGAAATACTTTTTGCAATATATTTCTTTGCTTCCGCTTTGCCTCCATCTCCAGATACGCCACTTACAACTGCACCGATAGCTGCACCAATACATGCACCTATAAGTGTTCCTACTCCTGGGATAACCAATCCTATGGCTGCACCTGTAGCAGCCATACTAGCTGTTCCAAGAGCAACGTTGCCTATTTTGTCCAAATTTAAGTCAAGCTCCTCTAATGCCTCACTTAAATTAACAGTTACATTTACGTTATTAGGAATGTTGAAATTTGACTTCAATTTAACAGAAGGCAATTCTTTATTTTTATTGTCAATCTTACGAGTTGCATTTTTAATCTCATTAAGTATGGCATTTGATATTTCAGTGTTTATCTCACTACTAATAGCTTTTGCTCTTTTTTCTCCATTTGACTTTAATGTATCAAAACCTTGATCGACAAAAACATATAACTCTATCTTAAGTTTATATAGTTCTGTTCTGATTATGTTAGGAACTTTCTGCTCTAAGCTAGTTTTTGTGCTACCCAATATCTGCTTGACATCACGTTTAAAATTCCTAAGTTTCTGCTCTATGTCTGATGTATCAATATCGCCACTCAACAGAGCTTTTTCCATGCTGTTTTCAGACCTGCGTGCCAAAGATATCATCTTCTGTTTATTAGCCTTGGCTATCTCATCGGTAAAACTTGATGCTTTTTCTTCCACCAACTGTCTAATGGTATGGAACTGACTGAACCGAAGGACTTCATCTGCATCACCAAAGTACTTGATAAGTTTTTCCTGATTCCTTTGTAAATCTTTACGCTTATTTGAAAAACTTGCCTTGGCACACATTGCCAACAATGCCTGAAGGGTAATGTTACCTTTATATACATCGCCAAGAATATTCTGAAAAGCCTCTTTAATAAGTTTTTCATTCTTCAATACCCCTGAAGTAAGAAGCGTTTCTCGTTCTTCTTCTTCATCATAGTTTGTTATAGAGCCACGAACATTTTGGATTGAATATACATTTACCCAATCTCCAAGATAATTCTTTATTTTCTCTGCAGTTGCACTGTCTGGCTTCTTATTATGACCTTGGACATAGAAAACACAATGTGCCTTATGCAATGCCTCTTTTATAATATCTCGAAAATCCTCTTCATTTCCTTCAATACCAGGGACATCAATAAGCGTGAATTGTTTTCCTGTTATTGACATTTTATATTCATGATAGTCCTTTGTGAAATCTTGACGTCCATCACCAACTATAAGACCATCTTGACCTTTCTTTCGATTTGGTTCAAACAATATACGAAATGTTTCAATGATGGTACTCTTTCCTGCATTTGTCTCACCGAAGAAAGCTATGACGAGATTATCCCACGATATAAGATTCATGGCATTATCAATCTCTTCCGAAATATTTTCCATCTCTTTATCCAATGCCATATACATATTAGATTGGAGCATAGATATATTCTTATGATTGGATTTATAAGTACCAACCTCGTCACGAATCTGTCGCAACAGATTCAGCAATTCTATATATCGTTTTCCTATTTCATCCTTAGTTGCTCTGCTTGGTTTCATTGAAGAAGAAATTTCAATACTTTCTTTATTGTCTTGCCTTGAAGTTTTTCCCTTGTATTAGAACCGCGACCCTGTTTTTCTGTTTTTTTCTTTTTTGATGATTCATTCACCGAGCCATCAACACAAACTTTTGAAGAAAAATTTACTACGGAATAACATGTGTTTACCAAATCCTTAACAGTCTTACATTTCTTCAGCTGATAGTCCATTGATAGTTTGATATTTCATAAGTATAACTTTACATTTTTTTTTACATCAAGTTCTACCATATTAAGACATCCTGCTTTCTTAATGTCTATTCCATAGATTCGCATAAACGCATCAACAACATTTTGTCCTCCAATAGTGACAACAGGTTTACTCATTGTCTATGTAACGACTTTTACAATCATGCCTGGCTCAACACAAGTGCCATTGCAGTTCATGATATGTTTCGTTGTTATTTTGAATCTTGCCAACTATAGGTATTGCGTGATATATTTTATTATTGCTGTCCGGTAAAATTCAAAATAGCATAAATTATCTGCCCGGAGCCAAGTAAATACTGGCTTCGGGTTGCATTTCTCCAAAAGTAAGCCCCCCTAATCAAAAAGTGTTGGCAGTGGCGGCCCTTTCTGAGCCTCT
>JAZRVD010000193.1:0-2385 GCA_045598945.1 Bacteroidales bacterium
GTTGGTAGGCTCGTCGAGTACCAGCAGATTGGATTGCGTCAGCAAGAGTTTAGCCAATGCCAAACGAGCTTTTTCACCACCCGACAGCACTTTAACCTTTTTGTCTATAGCTTCGTCATCAAAAAGAAAACCACCCAAAATATTGCGAATCTTAGGTCTAATATCGCCTACTGCTATGTCGTCGATTGTTTGGAAGACAGTCTTTTCACCATCGAGCATAGCGGCTTGATTTTGCGCATAATAGCCTATCTGTACCTGATGGCCTGGCTTGTAAGTGCCAGTATAATCTTTGAGTTCACCGACGATAATCTTGGCAAGTGTAGATTTGCCCTCACCATTACGTCCCACAAAAGCCACCTTGCTGCCTGACAATATACGCATATCTACATTATCGAAAACAGGATGGCTGTCGTATGCTTTGCCCAGAGCTTCTGTTTCTACAACAATCTTGCCGCTATGCGGTGCTGGTGGAAAAGAGAAATGTATAGACTCTGTGGAGACCTCGTCGACTTGAACCTTTTCCATACGTTCAAGCATCTTGACACGCGACTGCACCTGTTTAGATTTTGTAGCCTTGTAGCGGAAACGTTCAATAAAAGCCTCTATCTGTGCCACCTGGCGTTGCTGATTGGTAAGTTGAGCCATCTGCGAGGCACGGCGTTCTTGCATCTGCACAACATATTCGGAATAGGAACAACGATAGTCGTAGATACGACCTGCAGTAATCTCGATAGTACGATTAGTTATATTGTCGAGAAACGTTCTATCGTGGGAGACGAGCATCACTGCACCGCTATATGTTGACAAGAAATTTTCCAACCACTGTATAGACTCTATATCAAGATGATTGGTAGGCTCGTCGAGAAGCAAAAAATCGGGACGACGCAGCAACAGTTTAGCCAATTCGACGCGCATCTGCCAGCCTCCGCTAAACTCAGCAACCTTACGATCAAAATCGGAACGAAGAAATCCCAAACCAAGAAGTATTTTCTCCGCCATCTCGCTCCTGTTGTTTGCACCCATCATATTTATCTGTTCCGACACTTCATGATGACGATTAAGCAGACGCTCATAATCGGCACTCTCATAATCAGTACGCTCAGCAATCTGTATGGCAAGTTGCTCTTGCAGAGCGACGAGTTGGTCTATCTCGCTAAATGCCGTCATAGTCTCTTGCATCACAGTGTCTATGGTATCTGGTATCATCTCTTGAGGAAGGTAGCCGACAGTTTGATTAGAAGCTACAACAATAGTACCTGTCTCCGGCTCCTGCCACCCGGCAATGATTTTCAATAAAGTTGATTTGCCAGCGCCGTTGCGACCAACAAGACCTATGCGGTCGCGGTCGTTGACATTAAAAGTAACATGGTCGAAGAGGTTGGTACCTGTAAATTGAACTGAGAGATTGTTTACAGCAATCATAATAGAGAGCTAAAAGAGAAAAGGGCTACCGCTTTGATAAGGGGCAGCCCTTTTTTGATGTAAGGAGATTAAATATCTAACAAATATTACTGCAAGTTGAAGCTCACAGGGAGGTTGAACTGTACACGAACAGCCTTGCCGCGCTGTTTGCCAGGCTTCCACTTGGGCATGCCTTTTACAACACGGATAGCTTCGGCACCGCAACCGCCACCAATATCACGAAGGATGCGAGGATTGGCTATAGAGCCGTCTTTCTCGATAACGAAGGTTACATAGACCTTGCCAGTAATGTTGTTTTCTTTGGCAATCGTAGGATACTTGATACTACTACCAAGATACTTGTAAAGTTCTTCCATGCCACCAGGAAATTCTGGCTCGTTTTCCACAACAGTGAAAATTTCTTCCTCAACAACTTCCTCTTCTTCTTCAACCTGAACAGGGACAAACTCTTCTTGAGCCTGATTTTGGTTGTCGCCCATATCAACAATGCCAAGCTCATGCTCTATTTCAGCATCATTCTCCACAACGGTAAGTTCGGTAGCCACTTCCGGCTGCTCTGGTGGTGGAGGTGGTGGAGTGTCCTCAGCAGTCTGGATAACGACATCCTCGATTTCTTCCATGGCAGTACGCTGGCTAATTTCGACATCTTCCATGTCATACGACTTGACATTGAAAGCGATCAATGTAAGAGCCAAAGTAACCACCAAGCCAATCTCCAAATAGAGACCTTTTTTCTTTTCAAGATCAGCCTTGAGGTTTTTCTTTAATTCCATATTATTGTTTTTTAATTATTTATTTACACTTTACACACAAAAAAAGCATAGTCTTTCGAGGTGCTAAATTAGACATTTTTTATGAATTATGAACAATTCATTGTAAAAAAAATTATCAACAGCCAACAAATACACTGATATTGTAGCATAATATCAATAAAAAATTGTCCATCACAAAAAAAATGAAAAG
>JAZRVD010000194.1:0-1554 GCA_045598945.1 Bacteroidales bacterium
GCTGGTATTATACGCCAGCGAGAGAGGAGGAAAAATATGCAAGTGCTAAGTTTGTTCGACGGTATCAGCTGTGGCAGGGTAGCGCTGGAGCGTTTAGGCGTTAAGGTATCGAGGTATGTAGCTTACGAGATAGACACAAAAGCCATAGAGGTAAGCGTGCATAATTATCCAGATATAGAGCAGTGCGGCGACGTATTTGGGGCTGATTTTAGCCAGTATACTGGGTTTGATTTGCTTATAGGTGGCTCACCTTGTACATACTGGAGCATTGCCAAAGCAGGAGGCGAGAGAGAGACGCAGGCGAGTGGGCTAGGTTGGGATCTGTTTAGCCAGTACTTAAGAGCCTTGCTGGAGGTTAAGCCTAAGTATTTTCTTTACGAAAATAACCAAAGCATGAGCGACGATATTAAGCAGTGTATTAGTAAGTGCTTAGGGTGTGATCCTTATGAAATCGACAGCGCAGACTTTTCCGCCCAGATAAGAAAAAGGTACTACTGGACTAATTTACCCGTAGACGCATACCAGAAAAAAATAGCACCATAGGCGACATAGTATACGACGACAATTACAAAGTAAAGCATATAGGCAAATACTTGGATACTGTAAAAATATCGCAGGACGGCACATGTATAAAGTGGGATACAAGCGGCAAAGGCTACTATTCGCAACAGAACAGAGCAAGAAGTAAAACTGTAAAAATGAACACGGTAACAGCTCGAGGTCGTGATAAATGCAATATTTGGCTAGGAGGAGATAGCTACAGGCTCCTGCACCCTGTAGAGGCCGAGCGTTTACAAACCCTGCCAGATAATTACACAGAGATACTTAACGATAACGACCGCATTAAGGCAATAGGTAACGGCTGGACTGTAGATGTAATAGCACATATTTTTAAGAGCTTAAAAGGAGGAATAAATGCAGATTTATAACATTAAGCAGGCAGTAAGAGACGTAGTAGAGCAGGCAGTATACAGCGACGAGCTGGGCGGCTATATCAACGAGAGCACGGGCGAGATCATCGACAGAGCATACTTTGAGCAGTACGGCGTTACGCCAGAGGATATGGTAGAGGGTATCGGCTGCATTTACAAAGAGTCGGTAGCTTTCGTAGGAGCCATTAAGGCAGAACGTGACGAAATGTACAAGCGCCAGAAACGTGAAGAGGCCAGAGCCGAGTGGCTTAAAAAGCTACTTACTAACGCCTTGGGCGAGGGCGAGAAGTTTAAGAGCCCACAGCTGCAGGTAAGCTGGCGTAAGAGCACCGCTACAGAGCTGCAGGACGGCGTACGCTTTCCAGACGCTTACTACAAGGTAGAGCTCAGCGTAGACAAAAAAAAGATAGGCGAGGCGCATAAAGCTGGTGAGATCATCGAGGGCGCTGCACTGGTAGAACACAATAATATCCAGATTAAATAAGGAGGCCGAGCCGTGAAAAGTAAAAGAAAAAGGGCGCCTCTGGTAAAGACGCCCGTGCCGCAGAAGCGACACAACAATAAATCAAACCTTTAGGAGTATAGCATATTATGGAACAAATTACAACAAACTGGACGACAG
>JAZRVD010000195.1:0-3235 GCA_045598945.1 Bacteroidales bacterium
CCTGTAGGATTCCTTGATGCGATAGTAAAAGTCATCAGACTTTTTCTGTGGATTATATCTTTGCGTTGAGATGAAATGTGCTGCAAAAATATACAAAAAATTTCTATTTGCTGTGTACTACAAATCCGATTTTTGAAAAGCTATTATTGTATATCAATGGGTTAACAGCTCAAATCACGCTAAATTTGACTAAAAAAAACTTTTTTCGGCAAAGTTGGGTTAAGCTATACTTGTGTTTTAGGCAAGCCCCTCCCCTATTATCCTTTTGGGTGTAATTGGACAAAAATAATGTTTTTTTTCATTACTGTCCGCTAAATCACAAATCGTATAGTTTAATCCATTGATAATAAGAAACTAAGCTATACTTTGAATTAAACGACAGTCCCTACTTTATCGAGTACCTACCACAAAACTCTGTATACAAAAAACTGGAGTTTTCGACAATCGTATAAACAATGCTACTAACACCAGTTTATATGGTGGCACTAAGCCACTCGTTTTTGTCCTTATAAAAAGGAGCAGGAAGAAAAGCCTGTTTACAACAATATATCAACAAGATGTAAGCTAAGGGAGCAGGACAAGACGCAAGCCAAGGTTGTTGTTGCGATTAGTAGGGGTATTGTTGTTACGATTCGCCACACGGCAGTTCTCGGCATTGTTGTTCCAGCTACCGCCACGATTCACACGATAAGAGGCATACGGCTTTCCACCCTTTGCATTATTCTTTGCCTGCAACGCTTGCTATAAGCATGACAAGTAAAAGCCAGCAGTGGCGTTACATGCTTCAGAAATTCATCTTCATTCCATTCGCCATCATTTAACAAGGTCATATATCTCGTCATTTTTTCTTCAAATCGCCTACGACTACGTTGCGACAACATAATGATTTTTCTACTGACATTATAACCCAAAAAGTTAGTTGGACAAGATGTTGTATGGATTATTACCGGCTTTAGCAACAAGCCAAGAAAATCTTCTGCATATTGTTTCAAAGCCGCCACCCAAGCCTGTATCTGTCTGCGGTCGTTGCCGAAAAGCAGGATGTCATCCATATAGCGCACATAAAGCGGCACTCGCTGATTCTCTTTCATATAATGGTCGAGAGCCGAAAGATAATGATTAGCAAAATACTGACTTGTAAGATTACCTATAGGCACGCCACGACCTGGCAATTGACTATAGCTGTCTATAATGTCGAACAAAAGCGACAGCAAACGCTCGTCCTTAAACATCTTTTCTAACTGGCACATTAACACATCGTGACGAATGGAATCGAAATACTTGCGAAAATCCAACTTTGCCACATAGTCGTAACTTCTCGTTCCGCACATTGCACGATTTAGAGCGGCGTATGTGCCTTTACCCACACGCGAAGCGTATGTATCCGCTATCAAATGACGTTCAAAGAATGGGTGGCAAACATTCATAATTGCATGATGAAGCACACGCTCTTCGAAATGAGCCGCACATATCAGACGTTCCTTAGGGTCGAAGATTGTAAACGTATGATACCTGCCTACTTCCATGCAGCCCTCTATCATCTTTTGCCTCATGTGAACAATATTGTCTTGCAGATTGCTGCGAAAGGCTGCCACATCCTTCGACCAGCTCTTGCCACGCTGCGCCTTGTAAAAAGCCAACAGCAAATTGTCGACATCCACAATGCTGTCAAACAAATATCCTACACGTTTCATTGCATTGGAACAAGAGACTGAATATTATCCTGTTGCTGTGAAGCTGCAGATAGCTGCTGTTTTTGTATAAGATAGCCCTCATAGAGACGCTTGCAATACTTGTCGCGACATTTTTGGTTCACCTCCTTTGCCTGCAACATCGACGCCAACGACAACGATGGCAACTTGGCAAAAGCGGCAAGGTCGGCATCAACAAACACCGCAAATACCGGCACGCCATCTTCTGCCGCTATTGCCTTTCGCGTGTTTCGCATCATGCAAAATATGGCATACTCCTCGGGTGACAGCTCTTCTCTATAATCTTTTCGCTGCGACGGTTTGCCATCGTTCGAGCCCACATAACCGTCGACATAACATACGCAAAAACTCCAAAAACAACCTTCGTTACACTGCACTAGCTGTTTCTCTACATTCACCACCTTATGCGACTGAAGAAATGTATTCATCTCCTGCTGCATATCGACAGCACCAACTATAGGAATTGAAAACACACGGTACTGCATATTTCTTTATTTTTTTTCGACGCGCCATGGTTATTGCCATTGGCGGCGGCTTCGCTCGCCCGCCAATGGCCGATAACCTTGGCGTAATGTTCTACTGTTTTTTCTCTTTCTTTACTTTATTTTCTTTACTTCTTGCTTAGCTTACATCTTGTTGATATTTGTTGTAAACTAAGGGAGCAGGACAAGACGCAAGCCAAGGCCGCCAGAAACAACACCAGGATCGCCGATCTCACGTCTATCCAAGAAGCAGTCAAAGCCACTACTGCACCAGCTACCGCCACGACACACACAAGAATTTTCAGCACTATCAAACCAGTCTTGACACCATTCACTAACGTTACCGCTCATATCGTATATACCCAGCTCGTTGGATTGCAAGAGCCCCACAGAATGCGTCTTATTGCCACTATTATCCTTGAACCACGCCACATGCTCTATCTTATTGCTACCACTATATGCGTAACCATCACTCCTGTTGCCACCACGGGCGGCAAATTCCCACTGTGCCTCAGTAGGCAGCGAGAACTTCTTGCCAGTAAGCTGGTTGAGCTTGGTAACGAACTGCTGACAATCACCCCAGCTAACACATTCTACTGGATTGTTACTGCCTTTGAAATAAGATGGATTGCCACCCATGACCGCCTGCCAGAGGGCTTGCGTAACCTCGTACTTGCCTATATAGAAGCCGCCTAATGTTATTCTATACACTATTTTACTTGTTCTCATTACACTATTGTCGCCCATCACAAAAGTACCACCTCCGACCCACACCATGTCGAACGACACACCATTGACAGTAAATGCTTTATTTTCAGTTATTTCCATCCTTTCTAACTCAACTATCCTACTCTGCAATGCAGCAACCACTTTTTGCAACTGACTGTTGTCTTTTTTCAGATTATTTATCTCATAGGTTGCCGAAGAGATGGTCGATGACAATTTTTGCAGCCGCATTTCAAGATCCTTTTTCTCCTTGTCGAGAGCGGCCTTCTCGCCACGAAGTTTGTTGATAGTGTCTGCATCGCCATCATGACCTTT
>JAZRVD010000196.1:0-1259 GCA_045598945.1 Bacteroidales bacterium
ACACCCTGCGACTGACTGACGGCACCAAACGCACCAAGCTGCAAGCCATGCTCAAAGAGCGCGGCATACCTACCATGATATACTACCCCTCCACCATGAGCCGCCAGACAGCCTTTGCCAATGCCAAAGAATATATAGAGACACCTGCAGCACAAAAGCTGTCGGCCACAGTGCTGTCGCTGCCAATGCACCCATACCTTACCACAGAAGACTGCACAAAGGTAGCAGATGCGATAAAAGAATGTATCTCTCAGTGCTAATCGCTATATCATGAAGATACTCACCGTCATAGGAGCAAGGCCACAGATAATAAAGGCGGCAGCCCTCTCGCGCGCTGTACGGCAACATACCGAATGGGACATTGAAGAGAGCATACTGCACACCGGTCAACACTACGACAGCAACATGTCGCAAGTTTTTTTCGACGAGCTCGACATACCCCACCCCGACTACAACCTTGGCGTAGGGTCGGCAAGCCATGGCGAACAGACAGCCAAGATGACAAGCGGCATAGAGCAAGTGCTGCAAACAGGCATGTATCATGGCATAGTGCTGTACGGCGACACCAACTCCACCCTTGCAGGTGCAATAGCGGCATCGAAATTGCATATACCTGTATTTCACATCGAAGCAGGCCTACGGTCGTTCAACATGAGCATGCCTGAAGAGGTGAACCGCATAGTGTGCGACCAACTGTCAAACATCTGCTTCGCCCCAACCCAGACAGCCGTCGACAACCTCATACACGAGGGCTTCGGCGACAGCAAAGCTACCTTTGCCAACGGCAGACAGCGCCAGATATGCAACAGCGGCGACGTGATGTACGACAACAGCATGTATTTCAGCCAGCATGCCGACAAGCGCTGCGACATACTGCAACGCCTGCACCTCTCGCACGAGAGCTATGTCCTCGCCACCATTCACCGTCCTGCCAACACCGACAACGCCACCCAGCTGAGCAATATCTTCAGCACACTTATAGAGATAGCCACCACCAAGCACCTTGACATAGTGCTACCACTGCACCCACGCACAAGCAAGATGATGCAGAGCCAGCTACCACAGCCACTGCTCCACGAGGTGCAAAACAACACGTTGATACATATCGTCCCCCCAGCCTCGTTTTTTGAAATAATAGAGCTTGAGAAGCATGCGCTGATAGTAATGACCGACAGCGGCGGCGTACAAAAAGAAAGCTTCTTCTTTGAACGTCCATCCATCATACTGCGCCAAGAGACAGAATGGGTGGAGATAATAAA
>JAZRVD010000197.1:0-49810 GCA_045598945.1 Bacteroidales bacterium
AACCTCGACATGATTATCTCTGTTGGCTATCGTGTCCATTCGCATCGTGGTGTTCAGTTCCGTATGTGGGCAACAGCCGTCTTGAAGGAATACCTCAAGAAGGGATTTGTTTTGAATGATGAACTGCTGAAACGAGCGGGTGGCGGCAACTATTTCGATGAGCTCCTGGAACGTATCCGCGACATTCGGAGCAGCGAGAAGGTATTCTACCGCAAAGTGCTGGAAATCTATGCCACCAGCATTGACTACGACCCACGGGTGGAGACCACTCAAACATTTTTTAAGACTGTGCAGAACAAGATACACTTCTCCGCCCACGGCCATACGGCAGCAGAGCTTATATATGAACGGGCCGATGCCAACAAAGATTTTATGGGGCTTACCTCGTGGACGGGTGCATTGCCTCGACGTTCGGATGCCGAGATTGCAAAGAACTACCTAAGCAGTGAGGAACTCGACCTTCTGAACCGCATCGTAACCCTTTACCTTGATTTTGCCGAATTGCAGGCCACGGCACATGTGCCGATGTATATGAAAGACTGGGTGCGCAAACTCGATGACTTTCTGCGTCTGAGCAACCGCGAACTGCTGGACCATGCAGGGAAGATAAGTGCAGAAATAGCCCGACAGAAAGCCGATGCAGAATACGACAAATTCAAGGAACGCACAAAACAGACTCTTTCGCCTGTGGAGATCCACTTTATCGACCAGTTTGAAGCAGAACAGAAAAGACTGACTTTTGACAGTAACAACCATGGCAAAAAAACAGACAAGACCAGAGATTGAGGGCAAGCTGAGCAATTCGCTTATCCTAAACAGGTTTATCCTGAATCTGTTCGGTGCGAAACGCCTCGAAGCATTGAGCGAGCATCTCAAAGACCCTGCTCTCGAAGGATATGACGAGAACAACGTGTCGCTGTTCCACTATGCAATTCGCGACCATGTCTTCTTCAACGATGAGCTCACCGAAGACTTGATGCTGGAATACGACCAAAACATATATAGGCACACTGCAAGCATCAACGATAAGCACAGTGAGCCTATACGTTGGAAATACTTCCAATACCTCAGTCTTCTCTTCACGGAGATTTATCTCGACCGTTATTTCACCAACAAAGAGAAACTCCTGAACGACATAAACGACTTCAAGACACTGAAGTTCGATACTGACCCAACGACATTTCACGGACTGTCAGAAATGACGATGGCCGACCTGAACAAGCTGGCTTTCTGGAGTGCGACAGGTTCGGGTAAGACACTGTTGATGCACGTAAATCTGTTGCAATTTCAGCACTATGCAAAGAAGCACAACAAGAGCATCAACCGCACGTTGCTGATTACGCCTAACGAAGGGTTGACCAATCAGCACCTCGGTGAGTTTGAGAAGAGCGGCATTGATGCGCACCCCTTCAACAAACAGCAGGCTTCAGGTTTGTTCGGCAAACAGGGCATTGATGTGCTTGAAATAACCAAACTTGCAGATACAGACGGCGACAAGACTGTTGCAGCAGACTTCTTTGAAGATGACAACCTCGTATTCGTTGACGAAGGACACAGAGGCAGCAGTGGTGACGCATGGAAGAGCAGGCGCGACAAACTCTGTTCTGAAGGATTCTGTTTCGAATACAGTGCAACGTTTGGTCAGGCAATCAAGAAGGACAAGAATCTGTTGGAAGAATACGCTAAGGCTACACTCTTCGATTACTCTTATCGTTACTTCTACAACGACGGATACGGCAAGGACTATCAGATCCTGAACATCAATTCCACTTGGAACGACATAATCCTGACAAGATACCTGACAGCGTGCCTCCTGAACTTCTATGAGCAGTTAAAGTTGTTCAAGGATAACAGAGGCGCACTGAAACCGTTTATGATAGAAAAACCATTGGCTGTATTCGTTGGTGGTTCGGTGAATGCTGATAAGTCAATCGGTACTCAGGAAGTCAGCGATATTGTCTTTATCCTGAAATTCTTTCAACAGTTCATTTCAAACACGAATGAGACTATTGAGAACATTAACAGCATCCTGAAGGGTTCTGACGGATTGGTTGACGTGGACAACAGACCTATCTTTACACGCTCATTCAAGTATCTGCGTGGTCAGCAATTGACAGCACAGGAAGTATATCAGGATATGCTTTCTCTGATATTCAACAGCAGTATCTCAGGCGCACAACTTCACCTCGACAACCTCAAAGGCAAAGACGGTGAGATTGGTTTGCGTATCGGCAACGGTGAATACTTCGGCATCATCAACGTAGGCGACAGCGGCTCGTTGGCAAAACGTTGTGAGGCAGAAGGTATCAGCACCATGACCAAAGACTACACAGAGCGTTCACTGTTTGCCACCATCAACAAACCTGAATCCTCCCTGAACGTCCTGATTGGCTCAAAGAAGTTCACTGAAGGTTGGTCTTCATGGCGTGTCAGCACCATGGGATTGCTGAACGTGGGTAAGTCAGAAGGTAGTCAGATCATACAGCTGTTCGGCCGCGGTGTACGTCTGAAGGGATATAAGCACTCCCTGAAACGCTCTTCCAAACTCGACTCTTCGCTTACGCCTTCCTCAATTCCAAAGCACATACGAAACCTCGAAACGCTCCAGATATTCGGTATCAAAGCGGATTATATGGACGAGTTCAAGAGGTATCTCGAAGAGGAGGGTCTGCCAACCAACGACTCGGACTTCACGGAATTTGATATTCCGATTATGCCTATTGTGGACCTCGGTGCGAAGAAGCTGAAGTATCTCAAGGTGAAGGAAGGCAAGGACTTCAAATGTGAAGTGGTGGTGAAGATTGTTCCTGACATGTTGCCATATACGCCTGTCACATTGGATTACTACCCCAAGATTCAGGCGATGCGTAGTCAGAAAAGCGTATTGGATGACATTGACGGTGTACGCAACGAAGGCAAACTGTCGGCACAGCACCTTGCATTCGTGGATTGGAATCAGGTCTATTTTGCCCTGATTGACTTCAAAAACGAGCACGGTTGGTATAATCTGACCCTGTCTGTTGACATAATCAAGGAGATAGCATATAAGACTGATTGGTATAAGCTCTTCATCCCTCAGCCTGATTTAGAGTTCACGGATTTCAAACGCTGTGTGACGCTGTGGCAAGAGGTTATGACATCACTGTTGAAGGGATATATTGAGAAGGCGTATAACAACGCAAAGAGCAAGTGGATGAGCAATAACGTAGAGGTTGCTTATCTCGATGCGTCACACCCTAACTTCGAGGCTGAATACAAGATTGTTATCCACAAGGATTTGGAAGACTTCTACGGTAAGATTGAGGAACTGAAGAATGCACTTGCTAACAATGCGTTCTCGAAGACTATACAGGTGGCACAAACTCCAAATGCTTTTGACGCTCTGTATATAGCAGGACACTTGTATCAACCTCTTCTATACTTAGACGAGAAGCGATATAAGCACCCTGAAATTGGCAATCTGATTGAGATAAAGCCTGTGCAGTTGAATCAGGGTGAGCGAGACTTTGTATGGGACATTCAGAGGTACTTCGACAATAATCCTGAGTTCTTTGCTGATAAGAAACTGTTCCTGTTGCGCAATAAGAGCAAGAAGGGTATTGGATTCTTTGACGCTACAGGATTCTACCCTGACTTTATCGTATGGGTAGTTGTCGGAGAACATCAATACGTTTCGTTCGTTGACCCCAAGGGTATCTCTCATATCAATGGCTTCAGCAATCCAAAGATTGCACTGCATAAGTTGATACGTGAAGAGATTGAACCTAAGTTGAACGACTCTGACATATCTCTGAGCAGTTTCATTATCTCAAATACACCATTCTCAGCAGTCAAGCATTGGGTTGACTTCAATGATGATGAAACGAGAAGTGTTGAACAGTTGAAGCAGTTCAATCAGCACAACGTATTGTTCCAAAACGACCAAAAGGATATGTACGTGAAAATAATGATTGAGACGATGCTGAACGTATAACGTAGAAGGCAATGGTAATACTTCAAAACATAGAAGACAGCATCAAAAAAACGTTCTCTAAGGCAATTGAGACACATATCGCTGTAGCATTAATGAAAGATTACATGTCCATCCTGGCCTAACAGAACGGATACCATTCAAGCGACACGTTCAGGGCGTGCAACTATAGATTACTATATAATTTAACCCAACTTTGCCAAAAAAGTTTGTAGTACACAATTGCACATATAACAAAATGTAAAAAATTGATAACCATAAAAAAACACTTACATTTTGCAAAACTGAGTTAATGACGGTCATTAGAAAAAGACAGCAAACACTTATGTTATAGGCAATTACGGACGTAACCACAAAAAACATAAGCTCTAACGACTGATTCGGATTAATCCCTTAGGTTTAGATAATATAGCATTCTTTTGTGCCTCAAACTCTTGTTGAGACAAAATACCTTTTTGATACAAATCATAATATGATTCAATTGCCGTAGCTTGCAAAATAGAGGTATTTGTTTTTATTTGTTCTGTGTCAGCCTTTACATTTTTTCTATTTATACGATCTGTTTTTAAACGATTAATTGTGCGTACGATAAAAACAATAATTCCGATAGGGAAAAAAATAAAAAGAAGAATTATGACAGCTAAAGACAGAGACTCAGCTGCTGGATCATGAACGGTAACATTGTAATCTTCCATAATTATGTATTTTATGTTTTATTTAATATTATCAAATTTCCTTTTGCAATTTTTTTTCTATTTCTCTATACGTACACTCATTCCCATTTTTATCAAGAATTGTATTTTTCTTTGTACTAAATATATTAATAAATCTTTGCTTTGTTATATATACTTCGGAACCCTTTTTCAAAACAACTTTTTGTCTCCAAAAATTTATAGAAGACTCTACTACATAAAAGTCAAAATTTTCTGTTAAACGTAAAGCCACATCTGTAGGTGATATAAAACCACAATTCATTAATTTTTCATCAAGTATTCGTCTTACAATTTTAGACCTATTATGGTTATTATAATCTACATACGAAATCAAACCAGAATGAAGTAATCGAGCTAAATACATATCATTTTTCATATGTGTTGTATCCTCTACTGCTTTATGATATTTTTTATCATCAATATCTTTCTTCTGATACAAATCATATAATAACGGTATTGCATCTAAAAAATTTGTTTTATAGTCATCTATTATTCGCTCACTTTTATACGTTAACAAAAAATACTTAGCCGAACTATATTCAATATCTGACAAAATATGGTTATTATACAACTCATACAAATATTCAAAAAAAGGAATCATTGTTAATGACTTTTCAACCTCATATTTTTTTTTACGAGCCTTCTCTCTTTCGCGTTCTATTTTCGACATTTTCTATAATTTTATATTTAAAGAGCTGAATTAAAGTCGCTAATGCAACTTTTTTAACAATATTGAGAACTTTACTATCGAATGCAAAAATACGACATAATTTTTGACAAGGATATGACACTATTTTTACTCTTCCCATGTTATAAGGTCTCTATCAAGACTGATTGAATACTGCAGGCCTCTCTCTCCTGTTATTATGTAGTTGTTTGCAAGATGCTCGTCGAACTTCTCTACAAAAGCCTTTCTGATACGCGCAATGTTTTCATTCAAAGCATTACCCAACGGATTTACCACCTTGGTGATGGTGAGATTTAGTCTTGCTTCATCAGTATTCGGACGAAGCTGCTTGTATATGTTGAGTAATTCGTTGAAATAATCTGGCATGTGTTTATAGATCATGCCTTCAGGATAACGCAGATACAAGAAATAGATGGCTTTGGGAAGCGCTCCCATCTCTATCTCTATATTATTATAATCCGGAAGGAATATTCGATAGTCTGGTGTGATAATCATTCGAGACAACGGCTCCTGCTTATCAATGAACTCATGAATGGCCATCAACGACACACCTTCAAGCCTGAGCTTCTGAACCGTCATTCTCAGCTCTCGAAGAACATTATCCGTTTCTATAAGACTTCTTTCCTCTTCAAGCTCTTCTGGCGTCTTTTGTGAAGTTTTATATTCAAATGCTTCATGGCAACTACTGGTTTTCCTGCCAAACCGATTAAGCATGCGACTGAGAATACCTTCAGCCTTGCTCAACTTGGATGCTTCTCCCTCGTCATGAGCTCTGCATTCTCGCACACGACTCTCATCTCTTTCGGATATGGCAGAAAAACATGGCATTGACTTATCATAAAACATTTTCTCTTCTAATTCACTATACAAAGAGCGTCTCTCCGCCTCGCAGTACATGCGTGATTCTCGAAGTCTTCTTTTCTGCTCCTCAACATAGAATGTTTCTCTTGTTGATATAACCAGACGCTTCAGCTGTTTGATAGTCGTACCCTTGCCTTTAATAAGATCATCAATGGGCATAGCCAGAAATCTTACATTTCCAGGACAACCGTCCTGCCTTCCTTCAAAGAGGAAGGAAGGTTTCAGCGTGGCTTTGACCTCTAAATCCAAAATATAGGGGACAAAAGCATTACTCAGCACTTCCGGAACAACTACTTTAGGAGAAAGATAAGGAGCATAATACCTTACCTTTGCTTCTATATCCTTTTCTCTTAGCAGATATGGCAGATAATAGAAATCCATGCCGATTTGCTCGAACATAGATTTTAAGTCATTATAATGACCACGGATAAAATCGTTTGCCTCTCTATCGTAACCGTTCTCGATATAGAATACCTGATTACAATCGGGTTGGAATGGTAATTCCTTAAATAATATTTCGTTTATCGCCATATACTTTTTTTTATACACCGGCAAGACTTCTCCTGCCGGCGTTGGATTGCTAATTATTTCTTTCTAAACAGTCTGTCAATCAAGTTGCCTTTCTTACATTCTTCATCGTCAACGAAGTAGTCTTCACTCTCTTTCATTAACGCATAATTTCCTTCATCTGCCAAAAAACTGTAGAATCTGCTGCGGCTCTTGCGTTCCGTAGCAAACATGGCTTGCGTCTCTTCTGCATTGGCAGAGAAACGAAGAGTGTTCCGAACGCCAATCTCTCCAGCCACTTTCTCTACGTCCTGGTCTGCTCCGATGTAGGTAAATGTCCAGCCCATCTGTCGTAACTCTTCTACGAGCGACTTAACCTGCTTTCCGCTCCAAATATGTGAAGCATTCTCATAGCCATCAGTGATGACGGTAACAAGCACACGGTCGTCATGAGTCAACTTTTGCCGCAGCTCACTGATACAGGTCCCCATAGCATCATAGAGTGCCGTACAACCAAAAAGTGGATAATCTGTTCTTGTTATGTTGCGAGCTTCTGCAATAGGCAAAGCAGTATAGATGCGGTTAAGAAAGTGCTCGTCTGCACTAAACGAAGCAAGCGTTACATACTGCTCGAGCTCCGGATGTTCCTCCTGCGCCATACGTATCGTTGCAAGCGTTTCGTTCACTCCCGTGAGTGCCTGAGAATAGATAGACTCCATAGAGCCGGATGCATCGAGAATAACAAGGTTGTAGATCTTTTGAGAATTCATAATCCTGTGATTTAAATGTTGAACTTCTTGTTTTTTGACGATGCAAAAATACTCACCTATCGCCACATTACAAAGGAAAAGCATTTTGCAAGACTTGCAAACCACAGTTATGACTCTGCCATTATACGTTATCTTCTCTGTTTTTTAAGATCTTACACCCAACAAGCCCTTTTATACTTTGCTACTGCCTTCACCTAAAAAACCGACTCACCAAGCCACCAGTTATGCGTGGAAGAACAATTGTAAATCAAATGCCGTTTTCTAACTAATATCCAAACCTGGCTTTTACCTTAATGACAGGTGTCATTTCGCTCAATTTCTTTTCTGTGCAAATATCTTCATACGGGATTTTTTCGGTTATCTCCGCCTTCAGCCAAGAGTTGTTCCACAGTTCCTTCCTTGTCCTCATTACAAACTGACACAAGGGCATCTCATATTTAGACGTATCATTTATCTTGTCATTCTGATATGTGATATGTTGCTGCCAGACCTGCATATATTCTGAATTTGGAAGTCCTCGAAGCCGACTGCAGACCTTTTGGATAAGTTCCTGTTTAAGTTTGTCGTCATCCTTCAAAACGTCTATAAGACTACTGACGACTCCCAGGGCGTGATGAACGATCTTAACATTCTCTACTGCAATCTGTGTGGCAATAGCCACCAAGGGACTTATTAATTTTCTTGCTATTGGAAGCCTGTATCCGCCTTTATCGTTAAAGATGTTGATGACAACACCGCCCTTCTCGTCGATATTTGTATAATCACCTATTTCATTACCATCCGACTCCATCATCTCTAAAATATCTTCAAGTTCTTTCAAGTCAACAGGATTATCCTTTAATTCCTCTTGCTTTTGATAAAAATCACTTATCTGACGGTTGATACGTTTTTGAAAGTCTGATAACATTGTCGTTACAGAGCCGCTGTCCGGATGTTCTCTTGAGAATAGGAGAATAAACATCAAGTGTTTTTGCAATCCAGAAAAATCAAACACAGTCTCTACTTTCCATTTACCTTCTTCATCTTGATATCTTCTACTATGCTTGATAGGAGTATTGAAGATGTATGCAAGTTTATCAGGTTTTATGGCATCTGTGATTATCGAGGAAGACAGCAGCGTCTTCTTGCTATTCATCGTGAAGTTTAATTTTGCCAGAACTTTCTGTAACAGATAGGAGATTTGCTCCAACTTGTCCTTCTCATTGCAGAAAATCCTATAGTCGTCCCTATAACGGATTATCTCGTACTTGCACTTGATACCAGCATTTTGTATTTCTTGATAAAACAGCAGATCAGAATATCCCAAAATGAGTTCAGCCACAAGATTGAACAATTCGCTACCCTGAGGAATACCAATGTTTCTACCTTCTTGCATAAAACGAAGATAACTCATTATGGTATTTGCCAATCCATGATTACTTTCTGTATTGTATTGGGTATCTTTCATTGACAGAGCCCAGTCAATAGCTTGTGGATTGATGGTCCCATAGCAGTTGGTAATATCAGAGACAAACATATACTTATATTCCAAAGACAATACAACTGATCTTTGTTCCATACTGTTCCACCAATTCAAGATTGAAGTTGAATTATGAAACGACTCTTCTTTTTTTGGTATTATAGGGAAAGCACATGATTTAGTATTAGGAACAGCATACTTATCAAAACAGTCAATCAATATATTCCAATGGTCTTCTTTACAAATTTCTCTTGCTAAAAAGTAGTACAAATATGGATTAGATAGCACACAGGGACGAACAGCATATTTCCCGTCTTTGCTTTGCGTTACATCAAGAGTAACACCTTGACAATCTTCTGGATTGGCAACAATACAATCTTCAAACTCCTTGTCTCCAATAGACTCCCAAGCATGTTTAAGAATCGGATTGAAATCAAAATAATCCGGCAGCTCAAATGTGTAAAAACTATTGGAGTTCATCAAAAACTCCAAAGCATCTTCAGCAGACAATGACAAGATTGTCCTGTTTACTCTCTTATTTCTATCTTTTGTTGTAGCTTCCATGTAAAATTCTATTGTTTGATACCTTATATCTTTGTGTTATTGAAAGCGAATACCAGTTGGGTTTATATGAAGCCTATTTCTCTTGCCGCGCACATCATGTCATACTGCTTGGAAATATCCTCATAAGAATGAAATCCGACCCTGTTTCTGACAACCTTGAAAGCAGCTCTGCTCATTACCTTCTCATATTGTTCTCGTCTATTTTCAGGAGCAATGATCAAAAACCGACTATAGAAATCTTGCAGGTCGCAAAATTTTGCTACAGAATTCTGTATATCAGTTGAATGTTCGACTTCAAAAAAACTATTCGGCATATTGCGTTCATTGAACCATATCACGTCAACCGTGCGAGCACGATTTATCAAACGCTCGTATGAGAACATGGGGATCTGAACCGTAGTACAAATGTCCGCCAATGGCTTTTCGAGAAATTTTTTGTTTTTATCTTGAGCAGGAACGTAAGTGGTATAATGTTTCATATTGCCTATCTCAACGATAAGTCCTTGATAAAAGGCATGAGTGAAACGCTCGTCATCGGTCGCATCTTTTGTTTCTATCTCAAACTTCCGAAGTACTTCTTCTCGACATTCTTCTAAGGCCCAAAGTCCTGGCTGTATCTTGAAGATTTCGTTTGACTGTTGCACAATCCTGCGAATAGACTCATTAGGCGTCTTTGTTGGCCACGTTGATGTATCTACAAGATGATAAAGCCTGCCAAGTGTGGCATAACCGCCATTTTCTCGCAACGTATCTATTACTTGCTGTAACTGTGTGTATTTCTTTACCATAAATATCTATTGCATTTGTTTACGACAGCCAACATTCTTCAGCACATACTTCTATTAGATAGCAATCGTATTGACGATGACAGTAGCCTAATAAAGAACATTACGCTTTTTATCAAATTTGCAACACGCCATTCCTTAGCTACCATATCAAACATTGCTATATTGAAAATCGCCATATTCATAGCAACATGTTCGGAAGTTATTTTAGACGAATTAAAAAACAAGTAGGGGGAATATTAGCCGCAAGGCAAAAAAAAAGTGATTCCGCTGCGATTCGAACGCAGGACCTACTGCTTAGAAGGCAGTTGCTCTATCCAGCTGAGCTACGGAACCAACGCTGTAAAACTGTTATCAAAAAAGGCTTACCGAAGTAAGCCCTCTGTCGGGATAGCCGGACTCGAACTGGCGACCTCATGCTCCCAAAGCATGCATACTAACCAACTGTACTATATCCCGAGCGCTTTACAGCATTTGGCGGAGAAGGGGGGATTCGAACCCCCGGTACCCTAATCGAGTACGACAGTTTAGCAAACTGTTGGTTTCAGCCACTCACCCACCTCTCCAATGACCATATAATTTACAAACAAACGGTTATTCCGTTCTTGAAATCGAGTGCAAAAGTACACCCTTTTTTCTATATATCCAAATTTTTTTACATTTAATTGTTGCTATCATCGATATTACAGCTAATACACAGTATTTTACACACAACACAATTTGCCATGCATTATTAGTTGATGTCTAATAGTGCTATATTTTTATGATTATTATTGCCAAAAAAAAAGATGTATAATAAAAAAAAGCACCTCGCTCAATGGAGGTGCTTGATATAACGGCGGCAGCCTATTACTTTTTATTCTTGCCACTTTTGACGCCTTCAGGAAAAGCCTTGTCGGACAAACGACCCGTATAGGATAGCCATACCATGACGATGCCGCCAACAATAAAGGGGATGCTAAGCAGCTGACCCATGTCGAGCAACATGCCATTTTCAAAGTCCACCTGATTTTCTTTTACAAACTCGATAAGCAATCGCATGCCGAAGAGCGCTATAAGCCAATATCCAAACAGACGACCTGTATGCAACTTGCCTTCTTTTTTGCAATATACCCACAACGACACAGCGAAGATGATAAGATAGGATACGGCCTCGTAGAGCTGTGTAGGGTGCTTGGGCACAACCTCGCCATTGCGAGCAAAGATGAAACCCCATGGAAGAGAGGTTTGATGACCATATATCTCTGAATTGAAGAGGTTGCCCAAACGTATAAAGGCTCCACCTAAAGCCACCACAATGACAAGACGGTCTAAAAGCCACCACACATTAAGCTTGTATTTGCGATGATACAGCCAAAGGGCCAAGAGTATACCTATTGCTGCACCATGGCTGGCAAGGCCCTGATAGCCTGTAAACTCGCCTGTGGCGACATTAAAAGGAAGGAATATTTCCAGCCAATGGTCTGACGTGCAGAAATAATCCGGCTCGTAGAATAGGCAGTGGCCCAGTCTTGCACCTGCCAAAACGGCAAGAAACATGTAAAAGAGCAGCGACTCGAGGTGTGTAACATCTATCTTTTCGCGGACGAAGATACGATACATGATATAGTACCCCAAAACAAAGGCACATAGAAAACCCAGCGAATACCATCTGATGCCGAAGGAACCCAAATGAAAGATGACAGGGTCGACATTCCATGTTATGAAAAGAAGAGATGCCATGGTCTACCTAAAATTATTTGGCATAGTTGACAGCACGTGTCTCGCGAATTACCGTTACCTTTATCTGACCTGGATAGGTCATCTCGTTTTGTATCTGTCGAGAGAGGTCGTAGCTGAGCTGGTTAGCTTCGTTGTCGCCAATCTTGTCGGCGCCGACAATGACGCGCAGCTCACGGCCCGCCTGTATGGCGTAGGTCTTAACAACGCCTGGATAGGTCATTGCCATTTCTTCGAGCTTGTTGAGACGATTGATATAGGCTTCCACCACCTCGCGGCGAGCGCCGGGGCGAGCGCCGCTAATGGCATCGCATACTTGGATAATCGGCGCTATGAGCGAATTTTTCTCCACCTCGTCGTGGTGAGCTCCAATAGCATTGCACACCTCAGCAGACTCCTTGTATTTCTCAGCCATGCGCATACCGAGTATTGCATGTGGCAGCTCAGGCTCATTTTCAGGCACCTTGCCTATATCATGCAACAGACCGGCGCGTTTTGCCACCTTAGGGTTGAGGCCAAGCTCCGCCGCCATAGTAGCGGCGAGGTTTGCCACCTCGCGCGAGTGTTGCAGGAGGTTCTGCCCGTATGAGGAGCGAAATTTCATACGGCCTATCATGCGCATAAGCTCATGGTTGATATTCTGTATGCCGAGGTCGATACAAGTGCGCTTGCCTGTCTCGACAATCTCTTGTTCTATCTGGCGGCGTGTCTTGGCAACGACCTCCTCGATACGTGCTGGGTGGATACGTCCGTCGGTAACAAGCTTGTGAAGAGAGAGGCGAGCAATCTCGCGACGTACTGGGTCGAAGCCGCTGAGGATGATAGCGTCGGGGGAGTCGTCGATGATAACCTCAACACCTGTAAGTGCTTCGAGTGTGCGAATATTGCGGCCTTCGCGACCGATGATACGACCTTTAACCTCTTCGTTTTCGAGATTGAATACGCTGACAGTATTCTCAATGGCATGCTCGGTAGCAGTGCGCTGTATAGACTGGATAACAATCTTCTTGGCCTCCTCATTGGCTGTAGACTTGGCTTCTTCTACGATGTCGAGAATAGTGGAAGCCGCCTCGCTGCGAGCCTCGTCGGTCATCATGTCGACAAGTTGTTTCTTAGCGTCTTCTGCGCTAAGGCCTGCGATATGCTCAAGCTTGTCGATGCTATCCTTATATATTTTCTCCACTTCCGCCTGACGTTTGCGGAGAACCTCTATTTCTGCATTAAGCTTTTCGCTCTTTTCTTTCAGTTCGGAGCTTTTCTTTTGTAGTTCCTCGACTTTTTGCGAGAGTGTCAATTCGCGTTGTTTCAGTTTGTTTTCTACCTCACGGAGCTTGTTGTTCTGCTCGTTGACTTTTTTGTCGTACTCGCTTTTCAGCTTGAGGAAATGTTCTTTTGCTTCAAGGACTTTTTCTTTTTTTGCCACTTCGGCATCTTTGAGAAGCTGGTCGCTTTTCTCTTGTGCGTCGCGGAGGACATTAGCGCTCCGTGCAGTGAGACGGTTGCGCAATACCGATGTGGCAGCCCATACGCCAGCACCTCCACCTACAATGATACCGATAAGAATAAATAATACTACCATTGTGTAAATAAGATTTAGATATGGGAACTACAAGGCAGAAGAAAAGAGAGTGAGAGAGTATAACGTTCTATAAAATAACCTGCGCCAAGCCATCCGAGAGTTAAGGTAAACTCTGAAACAAAAGGATTTAAGTGTCTGGTGTATCAGCCATACAACCTACCCACCAATGAACTTACTCGGTAATAGAATAGTGTTGAGTTTACAAACTGTTTCAGGCAAAGCGCAGGATATGTCGTTCCTATCGCAAGCGATGAGGAGATATGTCCAAATTAAGAATATGACAAAAGAATATTGCTATAGTTGGTTTTGACTATTAGATATCAAGCTGTTGATGCTTTCCAAAGTAGCATTTACCTCTTTGAGCGTCTCTTCGGAAGAGCTATTGTCTTTTATCAAAGACATTGCCACCATCACGGCAGCCATAGCGATATAATCCTGACTATCAAACTTTGGGAAAGAAGAAACAAACGAGCGAGCCTTCATGTCGATATTGCGAGCCAAGGAGCAGATAGTCTCGGCCTGTTCCGGCATGGCTGACAGTCTATATGTACGGTCGAGGATAGAAAAAGATATCAATTCTTCTTTCATATTTTTTATAACACAGCGACAATGATAAAAAGCTATTGTGCGTTGTTGTCAGCTTTATCGTTATTCAGTAATGCAAGACTTTTGTCGATATTTTCGACGAGATTATCTATCAGTGCGGTTATCTCTGAGCTATCGCCTTTCGGAGCCAAGGAGTTCCGTGAATTTAATTGATTGATTTGTTGTTTTAATTGATTAATTACTATGTTATTGTTATCTATTTCTTGTTGCAGTACCGCAATTTTCTCATCGCGTTCCAACACTTTTGCCTTGAGCTGGCTGATGTCATCCAACAGACGACGCACATTTTCCAATACAAGATTGGCAGTAGTAGAAGGTGACGACATGATATGCTATAAATAGTACTGCAAAAAGCGGTGCAAAGATACATTATTTTTTTCTATTTGAAGAGATATCCGTCTCAAAAAACAGAAAATAATAACTATACGAAGGGCTACATGTTTAGGTCGTGGCCCATTCTTTCTTGTTTTGTTTTAAGATATTTTTCGTTGTACTGGTTAGGTTCTATAATGATAGGCACAGTCTCTACAATATGCAGTCCGTAGCCTTCCAAGCCGCTGCGCTTGACAGGATTGTTGGTGATAAGGCGCATGTTGCTTATGCCCAAGTCGCGGAGTATTTGAGCTCCAATGCCATAGTCGCGCTCATCGGCTTTGAATCCAAGCTTGAGGTTGGCATCGACGGTGTCGAGCCCCTGCTCTTGAAGGTGATAGGCTTTGAGCTTGTTGACAAGGCCTATGCCCCTACCTTCCTGACTCATATATGCCACAACGCCTTTGCCCTCTTTTTCAATCATCTGCATGGCATGGTGCAGCTGCTCGCCACAGTCGCATTTGCACGAACCGAAAATATCGCCCGTGGCACAACTTGAGTGTACGCGCACCAACACCGGCTCGCCAGGCTCCCACGTACCTTTTTTTAACACAAGATGTGTGGCGCCATTGTCGAGCTGAGTATAGGCAATGAGGTTGAAGTTGCCCCACTGCGTGGGCATAAAGACCTCTTCCTCCTTGCGTATAAGCGTTTCGTGAGAGACGCGATAGGCTATAAGATCTTTGATGGTGATAATCTTGATGTTATATTGTTGTGCCACCTGCATAAGCTGTGGCAGACGTGCCATCGTGCCATCGTCGTTGATAATCTCGATGAGTGCGCCACATGGCTGCATGCCGGCAAGACGGGCAAGGTCGACGGCAGCCTCGGTATGTCCAGCGCGTACAAGCACGCCGCCATTGCGAGCACGCAACGGGTTGACATGCCCCGGACGACCAAGGTCGGAGGCTGTAGTAGAGGGATTGGCAAGCGCCGCTATAGTGCTGGCGCGGTCGTACATAGACACGCCCGTTGTGCAGCCATGCCCCAAGAGGTCGACGGTAACAGTAAATGGAGTGCCTAAGAGCGAGGTGTTGTCATGAACCTGCATGTCGAGGTTGAGGTCGCGGCAGCGATCTTCCGTCATGGGGCAGCATAGCACGCCACGGCCATGCTTTAGCATAAAGTTAACATGTTCGGGCGTGATTTTTTCTGCGGCCATGATAAAATCGCCTTCATTCTCTCGATCCTCGTCGTCGACAACTATAACAAACTTACCCTCACGAAAATCTTGCAATGCTTCTTCTATTGTATTCACTGAATGATATTTTTAGTTATTTATATCAAGGCCCCGATGTGTCGGATTGTGGGAGCCTCATGATTTTATTCTTGACTGTCATTCTCATCTGCCGATGCGCCGTCAGGCTCATCGACAATACGTTTAGCGCTATGACGACGCAGCTCGAAATCTCTACCAAGGTATTTCTCGCGCACGTCGGGGTCAGCGGCCATCTCTTCTGGCGTGCCTGAATGCAACACGCTGCCTTCGTAGAGGAGATAGGCACGGTCGGTTATCGACAGTGTCTCATGCACGTTGTGGTCGGTTATCAATATGCCTATATTCCTGTCCTTAAGATGCGCCACTATATCTTGAATATCCTGCACGGCTATAGGGTCGACGCCGGCAAAGGGCTCGTCGAGGAGCAAGAACTTAGGGTCGTTGGCCAGGGCGCGTGCTATCTCGGTGCGACGACGCTCGCCACCCGACAGCTGTATACCCTTGCTTTTGCGTATCTTTTGCAAGCTAAACTCGCTAATAAGCGATTCGAGTTTTTCTCTACGCTGCTCTTTGTCAAGGTCTTTCCTAAATTCGAGGACAGACATGATGTTGTTCTCTACCGACATCTGACGAAATACCGATGCCTCTTGAGCAAGGTAGCCCACACCATTCTGAGCCCTGCGGTACATAGGCATATTGGTTATCTCGCGATCGTCGAGATACACCTTGCCGGAATAAGGCCTGATGATGCCTACAATCATATAAAAAGTAGTGGTCTTGCCTGCCCCATTGGGACCAAGCAGACCTACTATCTCGCCCTGACGTACTGACACAGACACAGACTGCACAACAGTACGGGAGCGATATTTCTTGACAATATTTTCGGTACGAAGTTCCAAGAGATTACACGGATTAAGATTATATAATGCCCTCGCGCAGTATGTCGTGGAGGTGCAACACACCGGCATAGCAGCCAGAGTCGTCGAGAGCCACCAACTGCGTTATAGAATTGCTGCGCATCATCTGCAATGCGTTGACAGCATATTCCGACAGGGCTATCGACTTAGGGTTTGGGGTCATGATATCGGCGGCAGAGAGGGTGTCGATATTGCCATGCTTGCGCAACATGCGGCGCAAGTCGCCGTCAGTGATGATGCCCAACACTTTGTTGTCGGACACCACAACGGCACAGCCCAGACGCTTGGAGGTCATCTCTATAATAGTGTCGCTGACGGAGGTATCTGGCGACACCATAGGGCGCTCGTTTTGTGCCGAGAGGTCGCCAACACGGAGATAGAGCTGCTTGCCCAAAGCACCACCCGGATGGAAACGAGCAAAGTCGCGAGCCGAGAAATTGCGACATTCTATGAGCGCCACTGCAAGAGCGTCGCCCATCACCAGCTGAGCCGTAGTGGAAGAGGTGGGGGCAAGGTTGTTGGGGCAGGCCTCATGAGCCACGGTAACGTCAAGAACGATGTCTGATTGCATCGCCAAGAACGACGATGTATTGCCAACAATGGCGATGAGCTTGTTGCCGAAATTCTTGATAAGGGGTACGAGAACCTTTATCTCCGGTGTGTTGCCACTCTTGGAGATACATATCACCACATCGTCGGGCCTTATCATGCCAAGGTCGCCATGTATAGCGTCGGCAGCATGCATAAATACAGCAGGCGTGCCGGTAGAATTGAATGTAGAGACAATCTTGGTGGCGATATTGGCGCTCTTGCCAATGCCGGTAACGACAACACGCCCTTTGGAGTCATATATCGTTTTAACAGCGGTAGCAAAATCGTCATTGATAAGAGCGGCGAGATTCTCCACTGCTTTTTTTTCATCTTCAATTACCTGATAGGCAATTTGTTTAATATCATCTATCGATTTCACGACAACTTTTTTTTTGTGGGGTGGCGAAAAATTGGTAACTTTGAAAAATTGTTTTGCAAAAGTACGCGTTTTTTTTGAACTATGACTGACTTGCACATTAAATTAAAAGAAATCTTCGGTTTTGACCATTTTAAGGGAGACCAAGAAGCCATCATCAACAGTGTCTTATCAGGGCACGACACATTTGTTATAATGCCTACCGGCAGTGGCAAATCGCTTTGCTACCAGCTGCCTGCCATGATAAGTCCTGGCACAGCTATTGTAGTATCACCACTGATAGCCCTGATGAAAAACCAAGTTGACGCTGTACGCTACACCTCAGGGCAAGACGGCGTGGCACACTTTTTGAACTCGTCGCTCAACAAGCAGCAGTCTACAGAGGTGAAAAACGACATTCTCAGCGGTGGCACCAAGCTGCTATATGTAGCTCCCGAAACGTTGTCGAAAGATGACACCATAGAGTTACTCAAACAGATACATATCTCATTCTTTGCCATCGACGAGGCCCACTGCATATCGGAATGGGGACACGACTTCCGGCCCGAATACAGCAGGCTGCGCAACGCCATCAACCGCATATCCGAAAACACCAAGACCCATATCCCCGTATTAGCGCTTACAGCATCCGCCACGCCAAAAGTGCAGCACGACATTATCAAAAACCTGCAGATGGAAGAGGCCAACAACTTTATATCTTCGTTCAACAGGCCTAACCTATACTACGAGATAAGGCAGAAACCCGAAGACAACGTAACGCTGCACAAAGAGATAATACGCTTTATAAAAGAAAACGAAGGCAAAAGCGGCATCATATACTGCTTGAAGCGCAAGCAGGTGGAAGACCTCGCCGAGCTGCTATGCCTCAACGGCATCAAAGCACTGGCATATCACGCTGGCATGGACTCGAAGATGCGCACCGAAAATCAAGACAAGTTCTTGATGGAGGAGGTTGACGTGATTGTAGCCACCATAGCCTTTGGCATGGGTATCGACAAGCCCGACGTAAGATTTGTTATACACTACGACATACCCAAGAGCCTGGAAGGATACTATCAGGAGACTGGACGAGCAGGACGCGACGGAGGCGAAGGCAAATGTATAGCCTTCTACAGCGAGAAAGACATCGACAAGCTCTACAAATTCTTTACCGACAAAAGCAACTCCGAACAAGAAATAGCCAACCAGCTGGTACAAGAGATAGCCTCGTATGCCGAAAGCACCGAATGCCGTCGTCGCAGCCTGTTGAAATACTTTGGCGAAAACTACGACGAGCCAAACTGTGGCAACTGCGACAACTGCATCCATCCCAAGCCCATGCACGACGCAACAGAAGAGATGACATACGCCTTAGAGACTATCAACGCCACCAAGCAAGCCTTCAAGCCCGACAAGATTATAGACGTTATGATGGGGCGCACCAACCCCCTCACCAAGGTATACAAGCACGACCAGTTGGAACAGTTTGGCGAAGGCACCGACCACGACGACATATTCTGGAAAACAGTATTGCGCCATGCCGTGCTACAAAACCTTGTTACCAAAGAGGTGGAACAATACGGAGTGCTGAAGCTGACACCCGCCGGCTTCAAGTTTATCAAGCATCCATATAAGATCTCCATACCCTACGAAAGTCCAGAGGAAAAATTGGAAAACGAGGATATGGCGCCAGCAATGGCGTCAGGTGCTATAGCGGCAGCCGACGAATCGCTATACATACAACTCAAATCACTCCTCAAAAGCATAGCCAAGCAGAAAGGACTGGCGACACATGTCATCTTTGAAGACAGGTCGCTTACCGACATGACAATACAATACCCCTGCACTACCGAAGAGCTGGGCAGATGCGTAGGCGTAGGCATAGCCAAGGCACAGCGCTACGGCGCACCATTTATCGACCTCATCAAAAAACACGTCGAAGAAAACGACATCATACGCCCCATCGTTGTCCGCTCGGTAGCCAACAAGTCGAGCCTCACAGTACAGATTGTCCAAAATATCGACAAACAGAAATCACTCGACGACATAGCACAAGGCAAAGGCATAAGCCTTAGCGAACTGATTACCGAAATAGAACATATAGTAGACGCCGGCACAAAGCTCAACCTCGACTATTACATCAACGCCAACATAGAGGAAGACCATCAGGAAGAGCTGCTCGACTACTGGCACGACAGCGAGACGCTCTCGTTGAAAGAGGCTTACGACGAGTTTGCCGACGACCCCGACTACACCGAAGAGGAGATACGTCTCATGCGTCTGAAATTCCTACTCGACAACGGTCATTGATACCCCACAGCCATAACGACACAAAAAACGCACCTTGAAAAAGAATATACTGCTGCTGTTGCTGCCAGCCATAGCCATCACCATAGGCTGCGCCAAGCAAGGATACCCCGAAGGCGGCCCTAAGGACACACAACCGCCAAAAATAGTGAGATGCACACCACCATCGGGCAGCACACACTTCGCAGCCAAAGAGTTCTACATCGAAGCCGACGAATATGTGGTGATGAAAGACGCTGACAACAACGTCATCATCTCGCCACCCATGATGCCCAAGCCCACCTATCGCAACAAGGGCAAAGGCATTGTAGTAACCATCACCGACACCCTGCAAGCCGAGACAACATATCTGCTGCAATTCAAAGATGCCATAGTCGACTTTACCGAAGGCAACGTGTTGCAAAGTTTCAACTATGCCTTCTCTACAGGCAGTGCTATCGACACCATGGCAATAGCTGGCACCGTACTCGACGCCTCGACCCACAAACCTCGCGAGAATGCCATAACAGTGATGATATACAGCACTATTGACAACGACTCAGTAGTACTGACAGGCAAGCCCGACTACATAACACGTTGCAACAAGGACGGCAGCTTTATGTTCAGCAATATCCGTGCTGGGCAGTACAGGCTTATAGCCCTCGAAGATGCCGACAAAGATATGCACTACGGCGACAACGAAGCCATAGCATTTGTCGATGACATAGTTACCGCCGAGCCTTCGATAAATGGAGCCGCTCCAGCAACCAAACACGCCATGCGCATGTCCTATGAGCCTCGCATAGTACAGCGCATCATCAAAAGCGAGTTTACCAAACGCGGCCAGATTACTGTTATCGCCGCCGCACCCACACGCGGCATAAAGATTGTGTGCGACAGTCAGGCTGTATGGAGTTTCAACCCCACCTGCGACACCATCAAATTCTGGACTCTCAATCCTCAGACCGACAACACCAACATATACATTAGCGACAGCACAGGCCTCAACGACACGCTCAAACTTCAGTGGCGCCCTACCCGCTCGCTACGTCAAGCCGAAAGAGACAACGGGACAAAGAATGAAGCTTGGGCAAAATGGACCAATGCCGCCACAACGCCATATTACACACCACTCACTCTCGCCTTTACCATACCTATCGACACATCGCTACACCTACCCGACACCATAGTGGCAGTACAGCATAGCGATGGCACCACAACCCGTCATAAGCTAATAATAGCCCCCTCGATGCTAAGCGCCAAGATAGACATGAGTGTCAACGCTGGCGACAAATACGACATATATATTGCCAAAGACATGCTAAAAAACATCTTTGGCAATAGCACCGACACCCTGAAACTAAAAACAGAGATTATCGGTGCCGACAAATACGGCGGCATTATCATCACCCTCAACCCCACCTCTATCAATGTGCCGTTATATGTAGTGCAACTCACCGACGAAAGCGGCAAGGTGATACGCAGCATTACCAGCACAGCACAAGACAAGATAGTCTTCGACTATCTCACCCCCGGCACCTACAAGATACAAGTATTTGCCGACCGCAACGCCAACGGAGTGTTGGACCCCGGCAAATACTGGCAGCATATACAGCCAGAACCTATCTACTACCTCGACAAGAAGATTGTACTGCGCGCCAACTGGGACATAGAAGAAACCTTTACATTCTAACATGCAGCACAGCGCCCAAAATAACGATACCTCGCTACACCAACATTTCCGCACAGGACTTATATGGGTTTTGGCACTCAATCTGCTTATCAAGCCTCTATGGATTTTTGGCATAGAGGTAGGCGTACAAAATGCCGTAGGCACTGAAGCCTACGGCTTTTATTTCTCCCTATTCAACATTGCATATATCTTCAATGTGCTGCTCGACCTTGGGCTTACCAACTTCAACACGCGCAACATGGCACAGCATCAACACATGATAGAGAAATACCTGTCGCCCATACTTATCATCAAAGGCGGCCTGCTGCTACTCTACATCGTTGCCACACTTACCGTTGGCTGGATAGCAAGCTTTAGGTCGCATGCCTTCTTGCTGCTCTCTATACTTTGTATCAACCAGTTCCTCAACTCGCTCATCCTTTTCCTGCGCAGCAACTTCCAAGCCCTGCTGCTCTTCAAGACCGACAGCATACTCAGCATCTTAGACCGCGTAGGCATGATCGTTATCTGCGGCATGCTGCTGCTATATAGCCATAACACACAATCAGTTTTTCATATCGAATGGTTCGTACTGTCGCAGACAGCGGCATACCTTATTACAGCACTGACCGCAACTGTCATTCTACTTCGACACCATAGCGTGCGCCACTGGTGGCGACGAAGAGCGCATTGCAGCAAAGCACTCGTCATAGCAATGCTGCGTCAGAGCATGCCCTTCGCCCTGCTCATACTTCTCATGGCATCATACAACCGCATCGACCCGCTGCTGCTTCGCAACATTGCCAGCAATGGCGACACAGCCGCCGGCATCTATGCCGAAGCATTCAGACTGCTCGACGCCATAACAATGATTGTATACCTAATATCGGTGCCGTTACTGCCTACCTTCTCCAAACTCACACAGCACAGCAGCAACACCCAGCATCATGAACTGCGCCTGGTAGCAGGCGAAAGCACATGGCTTGTGCTGCTATTCAGCATAGGCTGCGCCATCACACTATCCACCCTGTCGGAACCTATTATGCAACTATTGTACACCAATCATACCAACGTATCTACACATGTATTTAGCATACTGATATACTGCCTCATTCCTATATCGCTTACATACATATATGGTACACTGCTGACAGCCGCAGGCTGGCTGCGGACACTCAACATACTGGCTTTAATAACATTAGTCATAAATATCATTATCAACATACTGCTCATACCTGTCGCCGGCACCGTTGGCAGCGCTTGGGCAAGCCTGATGGCACAAAGCTTTATGGCATTGTCGCAGACCATAGTGGCTATACACCACTTTAAGCTGTACCCCACCCTTCACAGCACAATAAAAGCCATTGTATCTACGTTAATTATAGTTATTGCCAACCAAGCATGCCTTGCCATACACATGCCCTGGATAGCGCATTTGACGGCAATGATGGCAGTGTGCATAGTCATAGGTGCAGCGACCGGTCTATTCAGAATATCGAAAAAACTTATCCAATCCAAACAATGAAAGCATTTATCTTTCCCGGACAAGGAGCCCAATATACAGGCATGGGCAAACTGCTCTACGACAACAATGCAGCATGTCGCGACCTCTTTGAACATGCCAACGAAATTTTAGGCTTTCGTCTGAGCGATGTCATGTTTTCCGGCACACCCGACGAGCTGCGCCGTACCAAGGTAACGCAACCAGCCATATTTCTACATTCCATCGCCGAGACAATATATCTCGGCGACGCCTTCGCACCTTCTATGGTGGCAGGTCATTCGCTGGGCGAATTCTCCGCTCTCGTAGCAGCCCGCGCCATGAGTTTCGACGACGGTCTGCGTCTTGTGGCAGCTCGTGCGCAAGCCATGCAAAAATGCTGCGAACTGACCCCTTCGACAATGGCTGCCGTGCTTAAACTCGACGACGCTACAGTAGAACAGATATGCAAAGAGATTGACGAAGTAGTGGTGCCTGCCAACTACAACAGCCCGGGACAGATAGTGATAAGCGGTACTACGGAAGGTATAAAAAAAGCTATCAACAAAATAAAGGAAGCCAAAGGCAGAGCTCTGCCACTCGACGTAGGCGGTGCCTTCCACTCCCCCCTTATGGAAGCGGCACGCAACGAACTGCAACAGGCTATCGACGCCACCCCATTACATGCTCCTATATGTCCTGTATACCAAAACGTCTGCGCTACAGCCGTTAGCGACGTTCAAGAATTGCGAAACAACCTCGTCAAACAGCTTACCTCGCCAGTACGCTGGACACAGACAATACAAAACATGGTTGCCAACGGTGCAACCAACTTTATAGAAGCCGGTCCTGGCAAAGTACTACAAGGCCTTATACGACGCATAACACCATACCACAACGCCACATCGGCTGTCGATGAAAACGGCAAGTTATATATCGAAAGGCAAGATATACTATAATCACACAATGTTGCAGCTACAAAATTAAGATAACCCGTCAACAACCAATATGAGAAAAATCACCTATCTACTAATCTGCATATATTTAATGGCTTCCTTGCCGACAGTGGCACAGCATCGTGCCGACCAGCAGCATCTCGAAAATGAAAAGTCATTCTCAATGATTCTTCTCGGCGACCCGCAAGGATATACAAAGTACGACATCAACCAGCCAATCTTTGAGCTTTGTACAGCATGGATAGCCGACAACATAGACAACCTCAACATCAAAGCAGTGCTATGCACAGGCGACATAGTAGAGCAAAACGACAACAATGCCCTCAACCGCAGAATGCTCAACCAGTCGAGCCGCCAAATGTATGAATGGGGCTCGCACTGCTTCAAACGCTTAGACAACAAAGTACCATACATTATATGTCCGGGCAATCACGAATACGGCTATCGCCGTTCCGAAAACGCCAACACACATTTCAACGAGTATTTTACTTTTGAGCGAAACTCAACACTCAAAGACTGCTTGGTAGCAGAACACCCCAACCGTCAAGGCTTCGCCTCGCTCGAAAACTCGGCATACGCCTTTGAAGACGAAAATTGGGGCAAGATACTCATCATTACCAGCGAGTTTGCACCCTGCGACGCCGTGCTCGAATGGGCAAAAACTCTCGCCGCAAGCGACACATACAAAGACCACCGTGTCATCTTCCTCACCCATTCCTACCTCCGTGAACGTAGTGCCGAACGTATACAAAACGAGCACTACACCTTAGAACCTCGCAACTGGGGACAAGCAATATGGGACAAGCTGATACAGCCTTCATCGAACATAGAGCTGGTCATCTGCGGGCATACAGGCCACCCAGGCGAGTTTGAAGACGCCGTAGCCTACCGCGAAGACAACAATGCAGCAGGCCGCAAAGTGGCACAGATGATGTTCAACGTGCAGATCCTCGGCGGTGGCTGGGAGGGCAACGGCGGCGACGGCTGGCTCAGAATACTCGAGTTCATGCCCGATGGCAGGACCATCAAAGTAAAAACCTATTCCCCACTCTTCGGCATATCACCCAGCACCAAGCATCTGGCTCACCGTACCGGTGCCTGCGACCAATTCGACATCATTCTCGACAAACGTTCCAACAAATAATCATTTCCTTTCCATGAGAACATACCTATACACAGCATTATGCCTCTCGCTCGTCATCACAACGATGCTATGCAGCTGCGGCAAGAAAGACAACAACGACAAGCCTATCTCACAGCAAGAGATGGCAAAGATATACGAGCAGATAAAGACTCCGTCGAAATATGGCTTGGTGATGGTGTCGCCTAAAGCCAACGAGATGACAGACAGCCCCACCATCTTTAGATATGCCAACAAATGGTATATGACCTACCTGCTCTTCGACGGCAAAGGCTATGAGACCAAAATAGCCTCAAGCGACGACCTCCTACATTGGGACACTCTTGGCTGTATCCTTTCGCGCCGCGACAAAGGCTGGGATATGGCGCAACGTGGCGGCTATCCTGCCCTTGTCAACTGCACCTGGGGCGGCGACTACGAGATAGAACGCTTCGACAACCGCTATTGGATGACATACCTCGGTGGCAGCAAGTCAGGCTACGAGACAACGCCTCTAAGCATAGGCTTGGCATATAGCACCTATCCCAACCTTGCCAACGAATGGCAGAGCGACGACGTGCATATCCTCTCGCCATCCGACAGCGACGCACAGTGGTTTGAGCTCAACACACAGTATAAGTCTGCCGTCATACGCGACAACAAACGCCTTCTTGGCCACGACTTCCTAATGTTCTACAATGCAAGCGGCACCAATGCTGAAACCAACATCACAGCAGAACGCATAGGCATAGCCTTCTCCGACGATATGACCCACTGGCAACGCTACGAAAACAACCCCGTTGTGTCGCACGAAGACAGCAACACCATATCGGGCGATGCACATATACAGCTGATAGGCGACATCTACGTCATGTTCTACTTCCGCGCCTTCGACCCAAGCAAACCATATCAAGCCTACAACACTTTTGCCTGCAGCCGCGACCTCATACACTGGTACGATTGGCAAGGCACCGACCTTATATATCCTACAGAAGAATACGACGCCCGTTATGCTCACAAAAGCTACCTCATTCATTGGAACGGCGTAACATACCACTTCTATTGTGCCGTCAACGCACAAGGGCAACGCGGCATAGCCTTGGCAACATCAAAACCATTAGGCACATCTGCTATTCAATTTCCAAACATTTCAGAATAAAAACAATATTCCAATAACATCAAACAATTAATAATCCACCGAATCATGAAAAAAAGACACATCCTTTTTAGCATACTTGCTTTGGCATTTCTCTTTTGTACAGCATCATGCAGCAAAGACGACAACAACGACGACAACACAATCACCCCACGCGAAACACGCAACAGAGTACTGAACCTTATCGGACCAGGTGTTGACCAATACTGGCAAAAAGTCAAAGACGGTATAATCAGTGGGTTCGATGCAAGCGACATAAAACTTGAATGGATACATCAGATTAACGCCAACGATATCAACAGCCTCACCAGCGGCATACAACGTGGCATAGCTACCAGCGACAGCCTTCTTGGAATGATAGTGCTACCCTATAGCACCGAAGTTGAACAAGCACTACAACAAGCACTCAATCACAACATACGCATAGTCCTACTTGAAGACTGCGACAATACAGAACTTGTCAATGCATGCCACGCCATGGTAACAACCAACAATGCAAAAATTACCGACAGCCTTTGCAATGTGGTGAAAAGAAACGAAACCTCTGGCGACATTCTATACATTGGCCAATATACGACAAAATCATCCAAAGACCGTTACGACCGTGTAGAAAGCACTTGCCCCACATGGTACGGACTCAAAACACAAGGCGAAGATGCTACAAAAGCCATCGACTCCATTCTCAACGAACACAACACCATACAAACCATCGTATTTCTCAACGGCAGCACACTCACCTCATCGCTTTATTCCAAAATATCCGACAAACACCTCTACGCCATCGACCTCAACAGCGTAACACAGCAAGCCTTCGATGACGGCAATATCATCTGCCTTGTAGAACAAAATCCGACATTACTTGGCGAATTTGCAGCAACAATACTCCGCACCGACAAGCCAGCACAAAAAATCAACTACGTCCCCACAACATTCCATTATTTAGAGAAAAAAACTGAATAAAAACAACCTTCAAAAATTGATACTACACCTAAAGTTGAAAAAAAATTACTATCTTTGCACGTTGATTTATTGCATGAAAATCACAAATATCAACACAACACATTGACATTCAACAATGTGTATCAATATCAAAGATAATAATAACAATAAATAACAACTTAATGATGAAGAAAGCATTATTCTCAATGATGATTGCATTTGTCTTTATGCCATTTTTTGCAAAAGGACAAACACAGCTGAATGAAAGAATAGAACAGCCCAAAAATGCAGTCGTCTATGTCGAAGAGTACAAAGCATGCGACACGTTCCTATGGAATCGCAACAAAAAGGTTTATCGAGCCAACACTGTTGACACCTGCAAGATTTCAGAAGACACGTTCTATGTTTTAAATCTCGCCATCTTCAAGAGCAACAAGATAACTCTTACTCCATACGCCACTTGCGACTATACATGGAAAAACAAAACCTACACCAGCGACGCAACGATAAAAGATACCCTCAAAAACATTCATCAATGCGATAGCATTGTTACCGTTGTGTTGCATCTCACAAAGACCAACTATGACACCACGGTGGTGCGTACATGCCGCGCCTTCACTTTCGGAGGAGAAGAGTATACGAACAGCGGCATCTTCGATGGCTATAAAACAAGAAATACGACTCTTAACTGCGACTCTGTCCACCGTCTCGACCTCACCATCGAAAATAAGGTGCAACGCTGGGAAAGAGTTACCCAATGCGAACAGTTCACATGGTCTATCGACAATGTAACCTACACCAAATCGGCAATCGTCGACAGCAATGTAACCGGAGACTGCGACTCCATTATACATCTTATTTATACCAAGACCGACCTCTACGACACCGTAGTCGCTACTGCTTGCGAGAAATACTCCTTCAGAGGCAAGACATACACTACCAGCGGATTCAAAGACGACACCACTATCGATGCAAAAAAATGTAGAACTATCCATACTGCCAACCTTACTATTATTACACCAAGAGACATCAACAACACCATCCGCGACACAGCATGTACAGCCTATCAGCACAACTTCGAGAAATTCGCTGACTCACGTGTAACGCGTGTTATAACTATCTACGACTCTGTTACCAAAAAGACCACCACGGTCAAGACAAGTGCTATGAGTGCTTCCACAACGCATAGCTCCCTCATTGAAGGTAAATATACCAACCATACCAGCCCAAGCCAATGCTACGACAGCACTATCGTCATCCACATTACTATCAACAACACCAACCACGTTGTTGAAGAAGAAACAGCGTGTGACAGGTATGTCTGGAACTGGAAGGCAAGCGAAGACCCAAATGCCGCCACCAAAAAAATAACCTTCACCAAGACTGGCAGCGACTCTATAGCCGTGGGTAAGAACGTTCACAAATGCGACAGCTTCCTCGTTAAGAAAGTTACCATCAATGTTTCTCCTGTCATTGAGTCTATCCAGGGCAAGTATAAGATGCTCGACGGCGAAAGCGTAAAACTTTATGCCAAATGCGACCAGGAAGATGTCAAATACAAATGGATGGACGGCTCCAAGACCCTTAGCACCAAGGACACCCTCGAAAGCGATGCATTCAATAAGAATACTGACGTTACCCTGATTGTTACCAACAAGAAAAGCGGCTGCGCCGACACAAGTTGGATCACCGTACTTTATGGCGTTGGCATCGACGAGGTAGAGAACGTTAACCTCACTCTCGCTCCCAACCCAACAGCAGGCAATATCGTCATCAACTGTGGCGAAGAGATGCACAAAATCTTTGTCTACAACACCATGGGACAAGAGATAATGACACAAATGGTCAGTGGCAATGTAGCAAATATCAATGTTGCCAATCTCAGCAAGTCAGTCTATACCGTTCGCATCGAACTCGCTAACGGAAAACAAATGGTCCGCCAAATCATTAAAAACAGATAATGGCCAAGATTAACATCAAAGAGGTTCGACATATATATGCCGGACCTCTTTTCATTTCTATGCTGTTACTTCTCATCGCCACAGCATGCCAAAAATCCACACCTGTACGCACAGCCCTGAGAGGCGAAGCGCAAGGCACATATTACAGCATTATCTACTACGACACTCTTGGCAGAGATTTTACCGCCGATGTCGACTCTCTCCTGCACGACTTCGACCAGACTGCATCACTGTGGATAGAGAACTCCCTTATCAACAAAGTTAATGCCGATACCCTTCAATGCGAGATAACACCGCTCTTTGCCGACATGCTATATAAATCGCAGGAGATACAACGTTATACCGAAGGTGCTTTCGATTGCAGGATAGGGCAATTAGTATCCGCCATGGGCTTCGCTCGCAAACAACGCACTACGCTAAGCGAAGAGACAATAGACAGCCTGTTGATATATTGCAGAGGCAATATATGGATAGACACCACCGACAAAGGGACTTTAATCCTTCACAAACAAAATGCTAAAACCATGATAGATTTCAATGCCATAGCTCAAGGTTATTCGGTAGATATGGTATGCCGACACCTCGACAGCAAAGGCATAGCTAACTACCTCGTTGATATAGGCGGAGAAATCAGGACAAAAGGGTGCAAGCCGAAAGGTATAGCATGGAATGTCGGCATAGAACGTCCCGCCAACGATAAAAACGATGACAGACAAGTAGAAGTTACCGTAGGTCTCACCGACCTCTCCTTAGTAACATCCGGCAGCTACCGCAAATATTATGAAATAGACGGCATACGCTATTCTCACACCATAGACCCCTCTACAGGGCAATCTGTTACCCACACCACCCTCAGCACATCGGTGATAGACAGCACAGCATGGCGTGCCGACGCACTGGCAACGGCATTTATGGTAATGGGGTGCGAAAAATCCAAGCTATGGCTACAAAAGCATCCAGAAATACAAGAAGCATACTTCATCTACGACGATGGTAAAGAGCTTAAAAGCTATGCTACGCCAGCAATGCAACAACGCATCGACAAACAGGCAAAACAACTACAACAAAAATAACATTGCAAAACTGTTGCAAAAACATTGCAAAACTGTTGCAACAAAAAATAGATACACATGAAATCAATGACAGGATATGCCAAAGAGCAGACAACACTCAAAGGCAAAACAATAAACATAGAGATCAAGACCCTGAATAGCAAACAACTCGACCTCATTGTCAAACTACCATCCTCGCTCCGCGACGCCGACCTGCCTATCAGAAGTCTGCTCGCACAACTCGAAAGAGGCAAAATAGAAGTAACGATAACCGAGGATAACAGCAATATGCCCAATAATGGCCTCAACCATGCCAACGCCTCACTACACCTAAAGGATATTTTAGACTGGTGTAACTGCGATACAAATATCAACAGTACACCAAACATAGACAACCTGCTACCCATAGTACTTAGACTCAACGATGTATGGGGCGACGTCAAGACAGCAGACTACGATGCCAACGACATACAGATACTGCTTTCCACAGTACAACAAGGCATAGACACCGTGCAACAGTTCCGCCAGCACGAAGGAGACATACTGGCTATTGACATCGAAAAACATGTTGCCGCCATAGAAGAATATCTCAACAAGGTGCCTCAATACGAAACAGAACGTATCGATACAGCAAAAGAGCGCATACACAAATTCTTTGCAGACTATACCGCCGCCACTATCGACGAAAACCGTTTTGAACAAGAATTGATATACTATCTTGAAAAACTGGATATAACAGAAGAAAAAGTACGACTAAAAAAACATATAGACTATTTCCGCCAGACCGCAGCCAATGATGCAGTATGCGGCAAAAAACTTGGCTTTATAGCTCAAGAGATGGGCAGGGAGATCAACACCACCGGATCAAAAGCCAACCATGTAGAGATACAACGTCTTGTGGTGGAAATGAAAGACGAACTTGAAAAAATTAAGGAACAACTTGGCAACATATTATAAAACAACATCAGAAGTCTAAAGACGCATTAAAGATGATAATCTGTCATTAGGTATCAAATGATAGATATTTCACAAAAAAAGATGTAACTTTGCAACTCTAATTATTGCAATAGTACAAAAGCCTTCATCTCATTTTATCATATAACACCAAAATACAAAGTATTATGTGCGGAATTGTAGGTTATATTGGCACAAAAGAGTGCTATCCAATATTGATAAAAGGATTACACAGACTGGAATATAGAGGCTACGATAGTGCAGGTGTGTCGCTTATCAACGACAACGGCAACCTATCCGTCTACAAAGCCAAAGGCAAAGTCTCAGCCCTCGAAGAAAGCACTGCCGACAAAGATACCACCGGCAGCATAGGCATAGCTCACACACGCTGGGCCACACATGGCGAACCCAACGCCACCAACGCCCATCCTCACTACTCTCAGTCGCAAAACCTTGCACTGGTACATAATGGCATCATTGAAAACTACAAAAGCCTGCGTACCGAAATGGAACGCAACGGCATCACATTCAAGAGCGAGACCGACACAGAGGTATTGGTACAACTGATAGAATATCTACAGGTAAAACACCATTGCGACACCTTCACCGCCGTACATCTCGCACTAAAAAATGTCATAGGCGCCTATGCAATAGCTATCCTCGACAAGCGCAACCCCAACCAGATAATTGTGGCACGCAAAGGTTCGCCACTTATCATTGGCGTTGGCAAAAACAACAACAGCAGCAAGCCCAGCGAAGCGGAATTTCTAATAGGCTCCGACGCCACACCTATCATCGAATACACCGACCAGGTGGTATACCTGCAAGACGAAGAGGTGGCACTGATGGACCGCAACGGCAAATGCCTCGTTACTAACCTCGACTCTATTGCCAAGACACCACAGCTCTCCACCCTGCAGCTTAACCTCGATGAGATAGAAAAAGACGGCTTCGCACATTTCATGCTTAAAGAAATCTACGAACAGCCCAACGCTCTGCGCACATGTATTTATGGAAGACTCAACCACGAACTAAAAGACATTCAGCTTAGCGGTATCATCGACAACAAAGAGACCTTTATCAATGCCAAACGCATCATCATCTGCGCCTGTGGCACTTCCTGGCATTCAGCTCTGATAGGCAAATACTTCATCGAAGAGGCAGCACAGATACCTGTTGATGTAGAATATGCCTCCGAATTTCGCTATCGCAACCCTGTACTAACTAAAAACGACATCGTCATAGCCATCTCCCAATCTGGAGAGACCGCCGACACCTTAGCTGCCATACAGCTGGCTAAAGCAAAAGGCTGCTTTGTATATGGTATATGCAACGTGATAGGCTCATCTATAGCACGTGCCACCGATAGCGGCACCTACCTGCATGTAGGACCTGAGATTGGCGTAGCCTCTACCAAAGCTTTTACAGGCCAGGTTATCACTCTTATCATGTTGGGCTTAGCGATAGCCAAAGAAAGAAAAAGTCTCGACAACAAACTCTTTGAAGAACTTATCAACGACCTTCAACTTATACCCGACAAGATGCAATGGATTCTCGACCACAACAAAGGATTAGAAGAGTATGCCAAAGCCTTTACCTACTGTCGCAACTTCATATATCTCGGACGCGGATACAACTACCCCGTAGCACTCGAAGGCGCTCTAAAGCTCAAAGAGATAAGCTATATCCACGCCGAAGGCTATCCCGCCGCTGAGATGAAACACGGTCCTATCGCTCTTATTGACGAAGAGATGCCTGTAGTTGTCATTGCACCCAAACGTGGCATATACGACAAGATTGTAAGCAACATACAAGAGATTAAATCGCGTCATGGCAAAATCATCTCTATCGTTACAGAAGGCGATACAACAGTCAAGAACATGAGCGACTTCTGCTTTGAGATTCCCGACACGCGCGACAGCTATGCGCCCCTGCTTACCGTTATCCCACTGCAACTACTGTCCTATTATGTAGCTATCGCCAAGGGACGCAACGTCGACCAACCTCGCAACCTCGCCAAAAGTGTTACCGTCGAATAATCAAAAAACATGAAGTCTGACTACAAAAACACCATTCTCTACAGCATACTGGTAATTGCACTGATATGGTGTATCGCTGGCATATTCCGCCTAACAGGCATAGAATACCTTAGTCCCATGGGGAGCATATTAGCATCTGCCTGCATGCTGATACCATTGCTGGTTGTAATTATCCTACACATAAAAGACAAACGACCCGTACTAAAAGGATTAGGCATACATTGGAAAATCAACAGATGGTGGTTCGTGGGCTGGCTGATAATACCTGTATTGATGTTCACGACAATCGGCATCAATCTTTTACTGCCCGACTACAACTTAACAATAGACAAACTCAAAGAGGGATTAGACAACATCAATGCCACCATGCCCGAAGGGCAACGAATAAACATGGCGGCGTTTTCGCTTATCTCCATAGCGTCTGGCATGACAGCTGGCATCACCATCAACGCACTCTTTGCCTTTAGCGAAGAGATAGGCTGGCGCGGTTATTTAATAAAAGAGCTGTATGCCAACAGCCGACAAAACAAGAAAGCACGGTTTTGGACAACAAGCTTACAGATTGGCTTACTATGGGGCTTTTGGCACACACCTCTTATCATGCTTGGCCACAACTACCCCAACCACCCCTATTCAGGCGTATTGATGATGTGCCTTCTCTGCATAGCCATGACACCTCTCATCAACTATATCCGCCTGCGATCTAAAAGTGTTATAGCAGCCGCCATCACACACGGCACACTTAACGGCTTGGCAGGCTTTGCCGGTCTCGTCGTCATACCAAGCAACGATTTGATATGCGGCATGCCCGGTATATCAGGTATCGTAGCATTCTTATTAGCCGACTTGCTAATATATCTATTCGGCAAGCCAGAAAAATACGAACTCTTCGACAAAGAGCATTTAGGGTAAATGGTGAGGGATTCTTGGCAAAACACAAAACACCATCAAAATTATAACCAATATTTTGATTTACAAAATTCTATTCCCATAAAGAATCCTACAACACTCGTAAAAAACAAAAATTAAACAGCATCCCCTACAGCAAGTATTTTCATTAAAAACATCAATAATGGTGCGGTAACTCAAAAAAATACACTTACCGCACCATTATCACATATAAATTATTAAATAATATAACTATCTTTGCACCCTAATGTATAACTCTATATCTTATAACGTACAGGAAAACAATTATCGGCAGAAAACATAAGCAAGATATTCTATCAAAATGTATTGAATCAGAAAAAGCTGAATTTATTGCCATATATGGTAGAAGACGTATCGTAAAAAGATATCTCATCAAACAGTTCTATAACGAGGCGTTTGACTTTTATACAACAAGGGTATATAAAATATCACGTTCCGAACAACTAAAACTATGGCAAAGACAGTTACAGAAATATAGTGAAAGGAAAAATATTCAATCCGTATGAGAAGACTTATATGCTTCCATGATTGGAAAAGAAACGGATGGTATGATACTATTTGAAGCGAAAAAGGAATTAATGTTATGGCAAAGCGTAGAGAAATACGAAATAGTACGGCTGAGTTCCTAATATTCCAGATAGAGGGAAAGGAACAAGGTGTTGAGGTATATTATAAAGACAAGACTATATGGTGTACCCAAAAAGCAATGGGAATGCTGTTTGACTGCTCGTCAGACAACATTGGTCTTCACCTAAAAAATATTTATGAAAGCGGTGAACTGCAAGAAGAAGCAACTGCCGAGAAAATCTCGGTAGTTCGTCAGGAAGGAGACAGAATGGTCAACAGAACCTTGCAGTTCTACAACCTTGATGCCGTTATAAGCGTTGGATACCGTGTGAATAGCATACGGGCCACCCAGTTCCGTCAATGGGCAACAAGTGTATTACGTGAATATGCCATTCGCGGTTATGTTCTTGACAGAAAAAGAATGGAGAATGGCTCATTCCTGAACGAAGATTATTTTGAACATCTGTTAGCAGAAATTCGGGAGATTCGTCTCTCCGAACGCAGATTCTACCAGAAACTGACGGACATATATGCCACAGCTATCGATTATAACCGAGATGCACCAACTACAAGATTGTTCTTCAAGAAGGTTCAGAACAAGATGCATTTTGCGGTTCATGGACGTACAGCTGCCGAATTGATAGTAGAACGAGCAGATGCCGACAAAGAGCACATGGGACTCACCACATGGGAGAATGCTCCTGACGGCAAGGTTGTAAAAACGGATGTATCTATTGCCAAAAATTACTTAAAGACACAAGAATTGGAGAGTCTGTCACAACTTGTCAACGGTGTGTTAGAACTTGCAGAACGTATGGCAAAACGCCACATTCCTATGACAATGGAAGATTGGACAAAGCGTATTGACATCATTCTGGAAGCCAGTGGCGATGAAATTCTGCAAAATGCAGGTTACATTACAATGGAATTTGCCAAGGAATATGCTGAAACGGAATTTGAGAAGTATAGAATAATACAAGATCGCCTTTTCACGTCTGATTTTGACAAGTTCACAGATAGGCAACTCCCAGAATTGCCATTTGAAAAAGAATCCCCCACATAGGCCATTCCACCTATCGTCCCCAACCATTCCTCATTTTCGTTCCACCAACAATTGGTGAATTCGTTATCAAACCACCTCCACCATTTTCGATACACCCTCTACCACCAGATACAAGGTAAGCACCCGATAAAATACACCGTATAAACAGGCAAAACAACAGCCATATTCCCTTGCAGAAATGTGGCTGTTCATATTTTTCACTTGACAATTATTACTATAGATAAAAAAGTTTGTAGTACACAAAAGCGCACATAGCGAAAACTAAAAGATTGATAGCTAAAAAAACAAATGTATTTTGCAAAGTTGGGTTAAATGTGAATTATAGTGGCTATAAGCACTTCAAAGAAGATTACGAAGATGTTCCTTAATCTCTTTTGAATTCACATTGAGTTCTGTATGCTGCTATCAAATAACCATCAAATAAACAGTATTCAGTTTATCAGTGATTTACAAAAACAAATGCAACAAATTCCATAATCGTATCAAATAAAATCAAGCCCAAAATGGTAGATATTTCTTAAATTTTCTTGAACCACTGTCAGGGTCTTCCTCTTTTATCAACAGACTATTTATTGCATCCTTAAGAATCCGAGAGGCTATAGCAGCATTTTTATCATCAATACCAAATCTTTTTCTTAAAGTTTGGTTTGTCATACTCTCATTCGAGACATATTTTAGACAAGCGTGCTGATAACATGCCTGTACTTTTTCTTTGTTGTCCATTTGACCTAAGGTCTTGTAAACATACATGCTTACTATAGTCCGATTTTCTTGGACTAAAATATCAATTGGTGGAAGTTGAAACAACTCTACCGATGCAATTACCTTATCCATACCACTACCTTTTTCTTCACAGACGCCCAATCTTCTCATAACATCTGACAATTCCTCATTTCTTGACTGGTACTCGTCAATAAATCGATTAGCCTGAATAATTGGCTTCCCCGGATTAGATATTTCTAATCTATCTGAGTATATTTCAATGGTGGGGCAACCTTGTGCGTAGAAATCTTGATGAATCAAAGCGTTTGCAATAAGTTCTCGTATTGCAATGGGAGGATATATTTTTACCTCTTTCCTTAATGCTTTACCTATTTCTTCATTCTCCGGGAGTTGGCCAGACACCCAACTAACAACTCCTTCAAATCCAATAGCATATCCTTTTTGACCATGGATATCTCTTAATGTTTCTAATTTATTGTTCCCTTTATAGGATATGACACGCACTGCTTTCTTTGATACCGTAGGGAAGGTATTCATGTCTTTGGCAAACAATAAGGCTCCTAAATTGGTAATAGAATATGTTCCTTCAGACTCTTGAACAAAACCCTCCGAAACAAATCTGTCAATTTCAGCCAATAAGTTTTGTGGTTTGGGTATCCCCATCATATCAAAATAGGTCTCTGTGCTTAATAACTGTGATACTTCAGATGCAGAAAGCCTTTCCTTGGCTAATTCTGCTAAGAAGTTGGCATTTCCTAAATTCCTCCAGATTTGTTTTTCTTTTTCGGGATATCTTGCCAGTTTTTGTGTGGTACTACCAATTCTAATGTATTCAACTCCATTGTATTTAACTGGAGCTGCTGAGGCGGTAGGTATTTTGATCAGAGTGATATAAGTGTCATTACTATATTCAAATCGGTAGATACGATAATCTATCCTTGGCTCTAACCTGTTCATAAGCCAAGATTCTAAGAGTTCATTGCCTATTTTCTTTTTTGACACATCAAAATTCGTGCCCAAAATTCGTTTTGTACCATCTTCTATGCCAAAAACCATATAGGCAAATGATTCTCGAATCAGACAGGCACTATTTGCCAATGCGGAGATTCTTTCGCCAATTTCATTCTCACTATGGAAATTGGCCTTGTATTCTATTATCTCAGACTCGTTGGGTTGTCCTAACAGCCAATTTACTAAATTTTTTAGTTCTTCTTGTTTCATATCAAATAAACATCAAATAAACAACGCTCTTATTTCTAAACGATTAAACCCCAATTATATTATTATCAATTGTTATTAATCAAATAAAATATACATTCTAAAAGGGTAAGTCAAAGTCCACTATTGTTGCATCGGATTCGATCTTTTTAATAGTTGGAATCTCAAATTTCTTGAATAAATCATTAACAACTTTCAATACTTTATCAGTTTGTATGGTCTGATTATCCCCATATCTATCATGAATTGAGCGAACTTGTTCTTTCCTTATGCACTCAATTGATGACAGAAGATTTACCCATCTCAATGCATTCTGTTCAGAGTTAGAATTCAGGAACAAATCTATCAGCACATTAAGATATCCTGACTGATTGTTCTCACACAAGGTAGAGAATACTATTTGAGCAACCTCACTTACCATTTTCCCATTAGACTGTACCCCTTGAATTTCACCCAGGAATCCATAAGGGTCAGCACCTTTTCTGATTGGAATGCAAAAAATCTCTCGCCCCAAAGCGATACCAACTTCTTGGTCACACCATGGACTTTTTATGAAATCCGGCGTGATGATTGCACACAAAGAATGAGCGGTATTCAGTGCATTGTGAATCTGTTCTAACCATTTCCGTGAGATTTGAATGTCTTCATGAGCCACAAAACCTGATATTCCATATTGTTCCAAAGCCTTCTTTAAGTATGAGGCGGTATCTTTATTCTCTACTTTGTGACTGATAAACATTCTATAGTATCCAGTTTGCCACATGGATTGGTCAATATTGATTGATGTTGACCTGGTTAATGAGTATGCACCTGATTGTGGAACAATGTGGACTTTTTTAATTATCACGCTTTCATCGTCCTTTGACGATTCTCTTAAAGCCTCTGTAATCGTTTCTTCAATATCAGAGATAGCCTTCTCCTTTTTGAGTTTGGCATATTCTGATGGCTCAAGACTAATTTTGATAGCGAAGGTATCTATACCGCCATTCCAATTATCGTGGTCAATGACAGTTTCCTGAATATTTGAAGGGTTTAGAAGTCTTGATTCGACATCATTGCCTTCTGCAAATAGCAGTTCAGATGCAGTATTATATAAAGTTTCAAAATAGTTCATAATCTATTATATTTGGTGTTGCAAATGACGTGAATCTTATCAGACTTATTGTATTGGACCAATATAATCAATCTGTGCAATATATCGGACTGCCGAAATGTCTTTGGCCTCCTCCATTCCTTTATTTTCCATCACAACACGACTATCACCCTCTTGCTAGACTGAATCAAAAACCTCATTGTTACAAACCTAATATTATATTGATGCTTTTTTTATTTTTCCTGCCTACAATTATTTTGCATCGTTTATCTCGACAATCAACTCATTAAACAATTGGTTGTTTTCTTGCTGAAATTTGATAAACTGATTTTTATTTGAAAATTGAATCGGCTTGTTATCTTTGAATCCATTGATGAAATCTGGGTCTTCTGTGATCATCTCTCTCAAAGTAACTTGATATGGTTTTAATTTCTCTTTGTCTACTTTTATCTTCTTTGACATCAATCCAAGAATATCGTTTATTTTGATATTCATCAACTTGAACCACGGTGCAACATCCTTAGGTACAATCTTGCCTGCATATAAATTACTGAGGAAGCTTTTGTATTCTTCTCTAATCTCTTTTATTTCATTGATGAATAAATCTTTTAAAATTCTTCTATCTGTCAATTTCTTTTGGATAGTTTTTACTATCCAGATAGCTATGCCTGCATCAACTATAACTCCAACAATAGCAATTATTTCAGACCATCCCAGCTCACTCATTTCGACCAGACTTTTTGTTCAATGATCTTGTTGACCATCCTATACCAAGCCTTGTGCTCTTGAGTAACCTTAGGTTCCTTATTCTGCTTTCTTCGATTTTCCCATTGAGGGTATGTTTGTGTTTCAATCATCTCTTTCCAAGAGGGTTCTTCTTCAGAAATAATAATAACCCTGGATTTCACAATCTCTAAAGCGTAGTCGTAAACTAGATTTCCAAAGGCTTCATCTAAAAAAGATGATGCATATCCAGCCGTACCATCTAAATTGACTATTAATTTCTCATTAGCATCTAAAGCTTGCTTGAATGCTCTATTCAATATCTTATGATAAAAGTCCTCCCCTGAGAATTCACTAATTGTACAATGTCTCAGTCCTGGATACTCTGAATAATCGTTTAGTATGCTTATTTCCATTTTATTATTTATTTTTGTTTATTGCATTTATACAATTCTCATTCATTTCCCATTGATAGAATGTACCTTTAAACCGAGCAGATCCTCGCTCAAATGTTTTGTTCTCCTTTCTATCATCAAAATGTAATACTACATTATTAGTAATCACCTTAAGGTTGTTAATTCTCCCATCAAGAAATGCTGCCTTAATAGAAGGTAATCCTTTATTTCGATTAGCCTCTTTAGTAGCAGAATCATACTTTTTATCAAATGCACCCATCAAAATTTGTGTATCACTCTTTAATCCATCAAAAAGTTTTTTTGAAAACTTTCTATATAGCGTTTTCAATATTCCTTGACCAACATCAGTCACAGTAAACAACACTTTATCCTCCTCATATTTTACTCCTAATAGCCATTGTTTCTTTTGTGCCCCACTCCATTCCAAAGAGTTGCCACAAATTTCAAGAATGATAGATTTGATAGGTGGACAGTGGCGTTCCTCGTTAGTTAATCGATGAACAACTTTTTTGACGAGTTGGCTTATCTTTTTATTGTCCTCGCCAGAGAGTATCTCACTACTACTAGTTTCGAAAAATATTAAATCCGATTGTTCTGATTTGGGGAAAGGTCTATTGTGACTATCATACATATGATTAAGAAAACCAGAATCTATAATAAACTGGCGACACATCTTATCTTGTGGGAAATTCCCCAATAATGTTATTTTTTGATGTTTTAGTTCATTGCTAATTGCCGTAAGAACACTAATTGTTCCGTAATCAATTTTGGTTACTTGGGTCAATGTCATCTTAACAACGTGGGTGTGTCCCCAATTCATTATGGACTCAGGACTTCTTAACTCTCTAAAAAAATGAAGGCATGCTTGAGTGTTTTCAATCAAGCGAAAATCCGATGGTGCCTGTATTTCGATATGGTTAGTTGTATCACCTTTCGTATTTAGTATTGGTCTCTTGTTAAGGTTAAGGCCACGGCATTTCCTAATACGTCTCTCGAATGCTCGAGAACGTATTCTTTGCAGTATTATTCTATGGTCTTTTCTCTTACTCATCGATCAATTAATTCTAAAAGGTCCACAAACTGAGGATCATAACGGGTAATGGGAGTGAATGGAGCATTTTGAGGTTTGAGGTTGTCAGATACTAACTCAAAATCCGAGTCAAATTCAACCACAATGAAGGTTGGTTGTTCTCTTAATACCATTGAAACACCTGATTTTGCCACAACATCGTAGTTGTCAATTGAACATTTCCTTACGGGAAAGAAATGCTTATGAACAGTATTTGAACGAGTATGGAAAAGTATGTACCCAATATCCTTGGCGTGATTCAATATAGTCTCAGCATCGGTTGTATTCTTCAGCCCAATGGCTACAACTCCTGATTCTAAGAATGAAACGGAACGTGATTCATAGTTTTCCATCATGACCATCAACACGCCAGTACGCTTCCTCTTGGTGGTTTCAACCACAGTTTCCTCTGCTGCTTTCTGCAATATGGGCTCTGGGTCAGCTCCCATAGCCAATGGCTCTACATAGAAATGCTTCTTCAGTTCCTCTATGAGGGCTTTGTTCTCATCCTTGTATTTGTCGTCCCGATCTAAGGCCAACGAGAAGTAGTTTGGATTAGAATAAGGTTTATACAGTTTGCCCAATACACTTTGGAAATTCTCTTTTATATACTCACCTGCATCAACACCTTTGTGAGCCTCCATTGCATAGAAATCGAACTTACTCTGCAACATCTTTTGTATCTCTTCTCTAAATAATGCACGGACTTTGGCCTTCCATTGACTCTTTTCATAGTCATTGTCTTGTGCATATAGAGAAACCACATAAAGGAAGTTTACATCATAATGACTAATCAGAAGGGTGTCTCGGTCAAAGAGTCGATTCTCAAAATGACGAGAGATAAAACTTTTGTTCTCTTTGTCCGTCTCGTAGATGTCATCAGCATAAGAGAGACTTTCGTCCATCCTTGCACTAATAAAAAAATTCGGGACAATATTATAACCTTCGGTTTGTTCGTCTCGATAACATTGGTTTGCATCTTGATTGTCGAGGAACAAATTTATATTGTATTGGATGACATTACGAGCATAGGTGTATTGCTTATAGACCGATTCGTCCCCAATTTCATTCTTCAGTTGGTAGTACTTGCTATCACCGATATAATAGATGGACTTATCCTCACCGCCAATAGTGGTCAGTCCCTTGTCTTGATAGATATGGTCGACTCGCTTCCCATCAGGTTGGTCTTTCAATCCGTCAGGAATGTCCTCCCGACGGTCTCCTACGAGTTCATCAATGATGCTCTCGAATACTATGTTGAAGTTCTTTGCAATGAGGTACTCCTGTAATTCACTTGCAACAGAGATGTGTTCTGAGCGTTCAAAGAATGCATAACAGAGTTCCCATAAGTAGAGTGCCTTGTCGGAGAAATACTTGTATTTAATTTGATGAAGCCTTACCTTTCCATATCCGTTCAGATAGTTCTCGAATTTTGCACCTGTAATCAATTCAAAACCGAACCCAATCTTTACAGGGAAGCCGTACTTCTCGTTGATGAAATTGAGAATGGAGAAGAAGATTACCATCAACTCTTCATCGAAGTTTATCTGACGTTTCTTGTTGATGGGTCGAAGATAAATAGGAGAATCACCTTGCACTACTGCTTGGCTATGAGAGATGGTTCTCGTCCAATTAATCTTGTTGAATCCCGAATGTTGGTTCTTGATGATGGTCATAAAGAAGTCCTGGTTCTTCTTATTGAACTCAATCAATGCCAACAGTACCTCAAGATATGTATTGGTCATATGGCGACTATGGTTGCCCACTTGTGCCATATGCTTATGATATACTATCTCGTTGTTTGGGTTGTGCTTGTTGAAGACATATAGTGCTCGATAGATCCAAACGGCAAACTCATAGATGAACTGTCGTTCTATATCGGACGAATGGAGAGCCTCCGAATGTTCGATATGTATTAACTCGGCGGGATTGTATTTGCCGAATGCATGACCTTCTTTGTCAATGAGTACTTGGGGGAGAATGAATACACAATCTTGGATATGTGGATTGTAAAGATAACCCACATAATTCACCACCACTTCTTGGTTTACATTTTCCAAGAAATCGAGACCTCTCAGTACCTCTTTAACATCGTCCGAGTGGTAATGGTATCCTTCGATTAGCAGTTTCATTTTCTATGACTATTCCTGATTAGGCGTTACTGTTGAAGATGGATTATCTTCGCCTTCGAATTTCACACCATTATATTTCATAAATGCCAAGATATTTTCCGTGGCCTTTTCTCCAAAAAATGACGTGAAAGGCAACTTCTCTTCTTTGTTCTCTATTTTCTTTCGGAAGATGGACTGTGTGCTATCTGCATAATCCTTATATACATCGTTCCACAGATAGAAGAGAACCTTCGAGATGAATTGTTTCTTTGTGATGACTTTGCTATCGCCAGCAGGTTTGGCAAACCAATATCCGAGTTTCTTATCTTCGGAACCAGTGATGGAATCAATCTTCATGTTGATGGTCTCAATGAAGTTCCACCAATCATATTTTTTGCCATCAATGTCGATGTAGAATCCCTTCTTTCCATCTTCGATGGGGACATACTCCCATTCCCATCTTCTCTTAAATGCTGAGTCGATTGGGAAGAGTGATTGATCGGAGGTGTTCATCGTAGCCCAAATGTAGAGATTATTTGGAAGTCTCATTCTCTTACCTAACTTTATCTCGGCGGGGATATTGGTACAATCCTTGAATTGGTCAGCCAAATGTCTACGGATATCATCATCAGGAGTGATGTCATATTTTGAGTCTCCTTTAGGACCTCTGTCGAGGAGTTGGAATAAATCACCAAAGATTTGAGCACAATTACCCCTATTAATTTCTTCAATAACCAAGTAGTAAGGATAAGGGGTTTTCTCTTTGTCCTGAATCATCCAAGCGTTCACATAAGCCTTGAGGAATGCTTGGGGAACAAAAGAATAGGAGATGATAGATTTCTTATCGCCATTTGGATGCAGTTCCCCCGTCTCTTCCATTGTAGGTTTGTATGCTCCCACAAATGTAGAATAGTCAGAGTCGGGATGGAACGTTGTTCTGATTCTATTGGTATCGTTGGTTCTTTCCTCTATTGTATTAGACTTGCCTGTACCTGGGGCACCATAAAAAATTTGTTGTAGAGGTTCTTTTGTATCGACATTTCTATTTGAAGACATATCCATAGGTGTCTCTCGGGAGATGACAATCGAACTAGGACTAAGCATCATGGTTCCTTTTTTGTGAAATGTCAAATGATAGGTCACATTTCCATCCTCCACCCTATTTTCCAAGCATACAATGTCGCCAGTATCAACTTGATTCTCATTGAATAGTTCGGCTAAACTCGGAATTCGTTTTTCTTTGTTTGAATTGTAAAAGTAAGCAAATCTCAAAGCATAGACTTTGTCAAAATGTTCTCCTGGAGTTTTGTTTACAACATTGAATGAACACTCAATAACTGACCCATTATCAACAGCACTATTATTAAAGAATATGTCATAATCAAAATTATTTGCACACCTAATATAAACTTCGTGTGTTTTGGTCTTGCCGACTTCTGCATCAGTTAACTCTTTGAAGAAAAATACTGACTTTTTCATATGTATCTTTTTATTATTGTTGCTATTTGACGGGACATTAACACGGGGACAGCATTTCCAATTTGCATATATGTTTTTAGATATGCTCCCAAGAACAAATAATCATCGGGGAATGATTGACACCTAGCAGCTTCTCTAGGAGTGATGGCTCTAATCTGAAATGGATGAATGTGAGAGTGACAATCCATCCGTAGATGTGCTGTAATTGTCCTTGAAGGCCTATCTGGGATTAACTTATAGTACTTATCCTTAAAACAATGCAATCGGTGTTTGTAAGGCATGATATCAGCGATTCTTTCATTAGAAGCGTCTTCTCCTGGCTTTAATAATCTATAAATATCATAGTTGACATCACTTACAAATCTTGCTTTGTGATTAAATACAAAAGGAATTGACTTTCCTTGGTTAATTAATCGTAGATATTCACTTTCTTTGCCAGAAAAATGGTTGACATCAATCTTTTTCCCTGTCTTTTCATCATCAATTTCGTTAGAGTTCTTTATTCTTGGTGCGTCAAGAGGTTTAATATAATCCAATGCTGACTGAAGATTGAACCTTTTGTTTCCACGACAAGATTCCTTTATCTCATCAAAGATGACTTGTGGAGTAATATTGTGTGAGAGTGCAATATCGTTTCTAATTGCTATATAGATTAACCTTTCTCTACTTTGACAAACAGAGAAGTCTGCTGAATTCAACAACTCATATTTGATTTCGTATGAATAAGAGGTTCCATGCTTCGTGGGTTTTATTGCTTTGTAATCTCCAACGACTTGTTCTGCCACACTTAGCATACCCCGAACATTCTCCATTACCACAAATTTGGGGGCGAGTTTTTCAACTGCCTTCAAGAAGTACTTGTACAATTCATTCCTTGGATCATCAATAATTCGCTGTTGATTGGCAGAACTAAATCCTTGACATGGAGGACCTCCAATCACAACATCTACGTCGTCCTTAATATAATCCTCGATATTATTTACAATTAACCTAATGTCACCCAGTATCACTCTTGACGAAGGAATCTCTGGATGGTTATACAAATAAGTGTTGATACATACTTCTTCAAAGTCATTTGCAAAACAAACGCTATATCCAGATTGAATGAACCCAAGACTTAATCCACCTGCACCTGCAAAAAAATCTGCTACCATGGGGTTGCATTTTTCTTTATCCCTCTTTTGTAGTTTATTTCTTTGGGTGTTGCTTAATTTGTCGAGATATCCTTTAAAATTATTCTTATTTAACAAATAGGTTTGGACACAATCGATGAAAGACCAAAAGTCTGTTCCTAGTATACCCCTTAATGAGCCGATTTGGATACTATCAGTCATTACTCCCATTTGGATTAATTCATCAAGGACATCTGTCCCTATCTCTTTGTTAGAATTATGGTAAAGAGTGATCTGATTCAACTCACAGCAAGCATAAACCGTCTTGCAGTATATCGAAATCAATTCAAGGAAAAACGACTTTTCCTGCTTTGATGCTATTCTATCAACAGACTTGAATATCATATCATTTAGCCAAAAATACTTTTAATGATTTTGCTATTACTTCGGCAAACAAACAAGGAACGGCATTTCCTATTTGTTTAAATTTATCACCACGAGACCCCATAAAGATAAAATCATCAGGGAAAGATTGAATTCGGGCAGCCTCTCTAACTGTAAAAGTTCTAGCTTGATTATAATCTGGGTGGATGAATTGAAATCCATCTTTATGTATATGAGCGAGTATAGTTTTGCTTGGTTGGTCCCACCACTGAACCACATAACTGTTGTCAAACAAACGAGCGTGAGGGTGTTCCAAGTCTGGGCGAGCTTTTCTCATTTCTCCAAAAGACCAATGATTCTCTATCATCACTCGAAATCTTTCTCTGTCAGTTTCGTTGTGTTTACGGCAAATATGATCTCTTAGTGGATAACAACCTTTATGTCCTATAGACTTCAGGAAAGGATTGTCGCACGGATAGTTATAAGAATCAGTTGAAGCATCACAACCTGGCTGAACAATAGGGAGGTCACCAATTGCGGATTTTACATCAACAAATGCTTTGAGCCCTATTCTTTCGGATAAGGGCATCTCTGGGTCATAATGAGTTTTTCTGATTGACTTATATATATCATTAACCGTATATTTATTGATATCTCTTCGGACCCCTATCAGGATTATTCTTTTCCTAATTTGAGGAACTCCATAATTCGCAGTATTAAAAGAAATGGTTTCGCGATTGCTAATCACATAGTATTCCTTACTTAAGGCCTGAATGATTTGGGGGAAAACCAATTTGCCGTTTGCTTTTGCTGTTAATACTCCCAGAACATTCTCAAAAACAAACATCTTTGGCTTATAGTAATCAAGAACCCTTACATAACTTTCAAATAAGTAATTTCTTGGGTCTTTTGCCATTCCTTCTTTATCTCTAACACGTCCGGCTGTGGAATATGCCTGACAAGGTGGCCCTCCGATAATAATATCTACATTTCTCCCATTTACAGCCGAATCAATCTTCTCAATAATATCCGACGATGTGATATCTGCTTCAATTACTTCTTTATCAAAATTTTTATACCCATAATATCTCATTCTTTCACGTAGAGTTTCACAAGCATAGTGATCAATCTCAACATGAGCGATAGCACAATAGCCTTGGCGATAGAATCCCTCGGACAAACCACCACATCCAGCGAATAAGTCAATGAAGTTATATTGTTTTTTTCGCATAGGTGTCTATTTACTGGTTATTACATTCCACCCTTGTTTCTTTGCAAATCTCACTAAACGTGGCATTGCTTTCTTGTCCCATTGGGTATTGACCAAGAAAACGATGCCATCTGCTGACGTTAGCTTTCTCTCAAGCTTATTGGGTAAATATCGACGTTCTTTATTCTTGTTGTCCCAATCCAAATATTCCTGCTCTGTACAAAGGAATCCGATAAACTTGTATCCTATAGCACACATATCATCACTAAATACTTTCTTCAGATCTTCGTATGTTGTGGTGGAGTTCTCTTCAACATATCGTTTGACCATACGAAAGACGAATTCGGACTTGGAATAATACTCTACTCCGTCAAAAGAATATCTTGTAGTATCTTTTGTTTGTGATGAATCTCCTGGATCGCCTGTAGATTCACCATCCGTATCGGGAAGGAATGATGGCCATATCTCTTGGACAACAGCAGCCATCCATTTCGCTCTCTTTATGATTGTATCTTCCGTCCATTCGTTCTCTTTTAAAAAGTCCTTTACGGAAACTAGTCCTGATGCATATTGAATCAACCCTTCCTTATCACCCTTTCCCTGTTTCTTCTCATTCCAAGGAGCATTGCTGATTGAGGTGTTAAGTTTTAGTGGAAGAAGTGTCATATTCCCAAGTGTGCAGACATATTTGTTTCTCGTTTCTTCGTCATATTTATTGCTTAAAGGCCAATTCTTCTGCCACTTCTTGGGCATTAAGTGTTCTAAGGTATACTCATCATAGGAATATAGTTTTGTTGCATGTGGCTTGTCTTGTCTCAATCCGCTTTCCATAAGATATAAGATGGGCAAAGCTTTGTTGTTGGGGAAGATTTCAGTAAGTAGTGATTCACGAACCATATTGTCGGATGGCAGTGACAGTGCAAACGAGGTCTCTTTATTCTCAATATAGTCCTTCAATCCTTCAAATGTCAGAACATTATTACTGATTAGAGACATGCCAAATAGGTCGCTATAGTTGTTGTTGTTGCATTTGCAAATAACCCGTCGAACAACATAGGATTCTAAATATCCAAATATCTCATCACGTTCATTTTTGTCTTTTGCATTTCGAAGAACAAAGAGGACATAAGGGAGCAGAGTGGAGCAATCTAGTTTAAAGATTAGGAAATTTATCCTTGCTATTGAGGATTCTCCCGTTAACTCTGATTCAGAAATATTGGGGTTGATATTTCCGAAATATAGAGTTGCATACTCCATAACTTCCCATAGAAGGTCTTGTTTGTCAAGGTTGTATGTGCTGATTAAATCCTTATAATTCGAAAATAGTGTATCTGCACGACGATACCTTGACTTATGTTCGTAGTCTACACCAATAGTAGGGTCTTGTATCTTGATGCTCAAATATGCACTAAAGAAAGCATCGATGTTGGATTTCTTTAAGCGTCCAAGCGTGATTTGCTGATCCCAATAATTGGATACTTCCCGATCCTTCTCAAAAATAGGTAGCCAAATCTCTTCATACTCTTCCTTTGCACCTTCGTTAAAGAAATAGTTCTTTAAGAGTTCCCCTGTAGTCAACCTTACTCCAAGAGAGTTGATAGTGTCAAAAATAACCTGTTCGTCATCTTGTTGTTGAAGTTCAATACCGATAAATGTGAGATGAGTAATGAGAACTTCAATGTCTAATTTATCAGGGTCAATGTTCTCTTGGAAAAAGTTATAAGCTTGGATAATATTGCTTGGCGAGCTTGCCTCGACCGGAACATCATCGTCCATCGAAAGGACTAATTCGAAATCCTTCCGATCGTTAAGACTATGATTAAGAGCAAATCTTCTTGTTTTTAGTTTCTTGTTCTTGACAACAAAGTTTTGGTTGAAGGTCTCCATATCGTCTGTCTTCATACAGAGAACCTTGAAAAAGATTGCTAGTGTGGTAAAACGCTGCTGACCGTCAATTATCATCCTATGGTCATTCGGATCATTCAAATCAGAAGGAGTCTGTTTAAGAATTACCGAACCGAGGAAGTAGTCTTGTTGGCAATGTGAGACAAACTCCATATCTTCAAGGAAACGAATCCATTGGTCTTTCTGCCACACATATCCACGTTGATAAAAGGGCACTTCGAGGATTCGGTGTCCGTTAAATATGTTCGCTATTTGCTGTTTGGTCGCTTCCATATAACTTTTTCCGTTAAACTATACAAAAAACATTTTGCTCGTTCCAATAATATGAATACCTTCTACGGCAGGCGATTGACTCGAAAACCAAGAAAGCTTCAAGACAATTGGTGAAAATTGCACCTTCGGTGTTTTATTCACATATATTATATTTGTTTTATACTCAATTATTTGTATTTGTACATAAATATTATTCCTTATTACAAAATTACTAATAAAATCTAAAATAGGGAATGTCGCTAAT
>JAZRVD010000198.1:0-15450 GCA_045598945.1 Bacteroidales bacterium
CACCTCCCGCACCCCTTCCGGCGTGCGCTAGTCGGTGCCATACGCCGAGGATTTTGACGGCTACAGCGGACTGATATCCAACCAATATTACAACGAATACAACACCGACTGGCGCCATCGTACCAACAGCTACGCCTCGCCCAACGTGCTGCCGCAGTGCTGGTCTTTCCCGGAGCGTTTCCGCACCGCTGACGAGAATAGCAACGCACTTGCCAACGCCAACGATTACTTCCCGAAGGAGTACCTGACATACGCGCCCAACTATGTAGTGCAGGGCAACGCCCTGGTGCTCAACTCGCACGGCAACAAGCGTGCCGTGGCTGTACTGCCCGAGTTTGAGGAGCACCTGAGCCGTCTGCAACTCTCCTTCAGCTACCGCAAGACCGCCGACGTGGGTCTCGCCGAGGTGGGTTATGTAACGGATCCAGGTGATGTTACAACTTTTGTCCCGCTGCGCGAGCTGCCCACCACGGGCCAGAACTACTACGAGCGCGACAGTGTGGCGTATACCTACTTTACCACCGACCCGACGCAGGTCTACTATCCTGCTTTCAGCTATATCTACGACGGAGCTACTACATACGGCAACAACTATGGCCTATTTATCGACAACGTGCAGATGATAATGCCAGAGTGCCGCATGGTGGACAGCACCTCGATACATATACCTGAAGAGGACTATTTGACAGCATTGGAGACAGGCGTATTCCACGTGGTGTGGAACGGTCCTGCCGACGCTACGGGCTATACTGTGGAATACTGGCACGCCGACAGTAGCCGCCGCTATGCCACCACGGTGTTCTGCGAGCACGACACCATAACTTTGAGTGGTCTGCCCAGCATGCGTAACTTCCACTTCAACATCACCACCGTGTGCCTCTCCGCTGCGGCATTGCAGCCTGCTCACGCCTTGATAGAGGTGCCGTGTACCTACTACGAGCTGCCATACTATGAGGATTTCAACGATCCCGACTACAACCGCAGCACCAAGGAGATACCTACCGTGGCATTCAATGAGTACCGTATGCCCGTCTGTTGGGGCTACGCCGGCGCCAGTGGCATGTTTGACGATGGCTTAGGTAGCAAATCGCCATATTATAACAAGTACTACAGCACGCCGTTCATCACCAACAAGATGAGAGCTGACTACACCAACAGCAGCTATGCGTTGGGCTTGTACAGCAAGGGTACGGAAGGCGGCTCGCGTGCTATTGCCTCAATGCCTCACTTTCGTGTGGACGCCCGCGACCTTGGCATCGACTTCTGGTATGGCAACTTCTACGACCCAGGAGCAAACTATCGCGGCGAGAACCAGATAGGTGTGATGAGCGACCCCGACGACCCGGAGACCTTCATACCATTTGAGATACTGCCCTACCAAGGCAATTGGGTGAATGTAGTCATAGACTCGTTCGACTACCGCCTGCCAGAGGAGGTGCGCCGCGACGACAGTACCTACTACTACCTTGCCTTCCGCAAGACCTACAATAACTACAGCACATCCAGTACCATGACGCTGTTTATCGACAGCGTACTGGCCAAACAGGCTCCCGAGCTCTGTCGTCAGCCGGTGAACGTGTATGTTACCAAAATCACCGATAGCAGTGCCGTGCTGCATTGGACGGTGCAGGTGAACCACGCCGAGACCTTCACTGTGGCGTACAGCTCTGATGAAGACTTTGCATGGACAGATACCTCGCTCTTTACCAAGACATACAACATACACAATTATACCTACCCACGTACAGAGGGTGGCTATAAGAACAGACTCGATTTTACCGACACGTTGCGCGGCTTGTCGCCGAGCACTGTCTATTATTACGCTATACGTGGCAACTGTGGAGAATACGGTAATGGCAAATGGAGCAACCAGACCAACAACTTTACTACAGATTGCGGCATATTGCCACTGCCATACGAAGAGGACTATGAGAGCTACTACGATGCCGACACCATTAATGAGTGCTGGCGTCGCGAGAGTAACCTGCCTCCGACCATCTATATGGGCAATTATGTACACAACCCATATATCTATAACACCAATACTGGTCAGAACGCCAAGGTGCAACGCTACGAAGCCAACGACACTGCTCGCGTACGCACCATTATGCCACGCTTTGAAGAGAGCGAGACGGGAATACGCGTCAGCTACCGTTTCCAGAGTCGCGGACAGGTGGTGTCGCCTATCCGTCTGATGTGCTTCCATGACGATGGTACATGCGATACCCTCGCCACACACTATGCCAAAGCGGCAGAGAAGTGGGATACGATTTACGACACGCTCTATACTGACGTCTACACCTCATCGATGGGACGACTAGGCTTCCTGCTCGACACCAACGAGGACGGCTATCAAGATGTGATATGGCTCGACAACGTGAAGGTGGAGAAACTGGCAGTATGCCTGCAGCCTACCAACCTGAAGGTTACATCTTACGGCTGCTACTATGCCATGCTGAGCTGGGACAACAACGCCCTTGCCGACAACTACGAGATAGCCGTTGGCGAACGTCAGGCATTCAATATAGACGACCCGTCGACCTATAGGTTGATAGACACCACACTGGGTGCTGAACATACAGGTCAGTTGGTAGAAGAATTTAGACTGGGAGGCTTGCAAGCCAAGAATGCTTATAGTATTGCTGTGCGTGCCAAGTGCGTAAGCGACGAAGGCACAAGCTACAGTGAATGGAGCAAGGTGGCCACTACTTTGACCTACGACGACAACCTGGATATCACCAGTTTCTATGTGCGTCAGCAAAACGATGTGGCTCTGCATAACGACAGAGAGATACAGATATCGGACGCTATTATCGACCACGAGAACCACACGATAGACATTTGGCTCTACTCGGGCGAAAACCTGACTACGCTGGTCAAGTACTTCACGCTTGCGGGTTTGCCAAACGACGTGTACATGCAGTACAACACACGTTCTGAAATATCTGGCGGTATCAACCCGATGATGGGTGAAATACAGACCAACAACTACAGGAATGGTACCGTTACATTCGATGTTCGCTCAAAGGGTACTGATGTGTCATCTTTGCGATGGAACGTGAACGTAAGGGCTGTGAGCTGTCCAGAAATTGACGACCTGAGTGTCATCGACACCACACGCCGTACTATGACGGTGGATTGGGAACATGTTGACAACAAGACTTTCCTCTTTGACCACCAAGTTATATTCAGCGACACCGTGGTTACCGACTTTATGGCATGGGACGGCCGCTGGCAAGATATACCTAAAGAGATTAACAGTTGCAAGTGGCAACCGTTGGATCGCAAGCAGATGTACAACATCTATGTGAGAACAGACTGCGGTGTTGACGGTGGTTTCTCGTCATGGAAACTGTATAACGCCATGACTAAAGACTCTATCGACTGTACGCTCGAAGGCGATACGATACAGATAGGCGACAATAACTACAAGGACCCAAGCAACGCTTGGCTTGGTGTGGCACACTCCTCTGGCGGAGAGCGTCCGAGCCCTGTTACCTACATCACCCTGGCTCAGTCTATCTACCATTTGGACGAGTTTGATGGTGGCGAGATAAGCGGCATCTCCTTCGGCTGGAACGACACAACCGAGAACAGAAATTTCACTGTAAATATCTACATGGGCTATACCGACTATGTAGACTACGGTAATGCTGGCGGCACCGCCCCGCAGTTGGGCGACCACGGCTATTTGGTCTACTCTGGTACTATGAGGATGAAACGTGGTATAGACAACCGCGTGGACTTCGACCGACATTTCTTTGTAGATGTTACACGCAATGACCATGTTACGGTTACTATCCAGATAGCTTCTGCCACTATGAGCGACTATGTGGGTGACGGCTTTATGGCTACCGAGAACAGCCGCTACATGACCTATATGTACTACAACGATGCCAACAGCACTACATATAGTGGTGTTCAGGGTGGCAACTTCAAGGGCAGCAGAACCTCGCTCAAGGTGCGTCCCGACGTGAGGTTCCACTACTGCAACCACGTTGACCCATGCCCGTCGCCTAATACTGTGAATGTAGAGCTGGAGGACACCAAGCCTACCACCGCCACGCTGCGTTGGAACGAGATGAGGACAGACTACCCGTTCGACAGCCTTGAGACCTACTACGACGTGGTGCTCTGCAAGCACGAGCTGGTATATCCCGACGCTATCTATCGCAACCGTACTACGCTGAGCACGCACAACGAGGCTCTCGACTTCTATGCCGGCTCGGCAAACGGCGAAAGCTATGATACCGTAATCTACGCCGCCAAGCGCACCACTCACATCACTTTCGAAGATGAGAATAATGTGGGTCTGCTTTGTCCGAACACCGACTACTATTGCTACCTGCGTACCAACTGCTCCAGTATCGACGGCGATGCCGACCGCGACCGTCCATACGGCAGCTGGCGTAAGGTGGAGTTCACCACGCCATCGGTCTGTCTGCCTGTTAAAGATCTCGAAGTGCAGATACTCTCGCCGCACCACGCCACTATAACATGGAACCAGACTCTCGCCGGTCTGCCAGGACAGACACCTAACTTCTCTTACCGTCTCTCCTCCAACTCGCAGATTAGCGACACTATGACTCTTGCTGGCGACGAGGTGCACAACCTGCACAGCGGCACCCTCGACCTGCCCGAGCTGACATGCGACAAGAACTACTACTTCTTCATCACCAACCAGTGCGACAAGAGCGTGCAGCTGCATCGCGACCAGTATGCCTGCAATAGCGACTACGATACTGTCAGCCCCTATCGCGCCGTGAGTTTCAGCATGCCTAAGTGCTGCCCAAGTCCATCAGATTTAAGAGTGGACAGCGTAGGCTCGCACGAGGTGATACTGTCGTGGGACAGCGTGGCATTTGAGGACAGCTGGCAGCTGATATATGTCTACGGACCTGCCGTCGACAGCCAGGAGCTGGCTCGCCAGTACGTTATCAACATGGGCGATGTAAGTCGCATGGAGGTTAACGACACCACACGCTACCGCTATATATTCCACGGCTTGGAGCCTAACCGCGACTTCCGCTTCTATGTGCGCAGCCGCTGCGGTGAAGAGTTCGGCCCGAACTCCAACGGCGCCAGACAGCGCACGTTAGACACCGCCGCCGCCTTCGCGACATACATTATTGGCGACTATGCTACGTATGCTCGTGTTTCGCCAAACTATACGCATAGATGGACATACACCCCATATACCTCTACTCGCACGACAGAGTTTGAGAAATACTGCCAGATAAACGACAGCCTCTCGACCATCGACATCATAGACTGCCTCGACAAGAACAAGCTGAAGGTGGCTAATCCGCAGTTCACCCTCACCAGCACCCACACCGACAGCGTGGTGCTGTTGGAGCAGGTGCCATGGCGCAAGCAGATAAGCAACCCGCAGATATCAGAGATAAAGACCAGCTCTACTACTAAGCCCGCCTTCCCAGGCGTGAATGATACTCAGCAGGTGGACTTCCGCAGCCAGACGGTACACTATCGTATATATGCAGAAGATACTACTTACTACCGCGACTGGACGGTGAATGTGATATGTCCTGTTGAAGACCTTGTGTGCCAGCGCAGCGAATATACCGAAGACCATTTTGCTATAACTGCCGAGCAGACAGCTGAGACAGGCATACACTACTTCCGCGACACGGTGTGCCGCGAGCCTAACTATACCGCCAACGATAACAGCTGCACACAGAAAGACAGCACGCGCGTGCTGCTCCTCGATGTGATACGCACGCCGCAGGTTAGCATACAGCCAACAGAGCTGAGTATCTGCCAGGGCGACAGCGTGGTGCTGCAAGGTCAGGGCGAGGAGAGCGACCTTCTTATCCCGCTCGACAGCTCGCTGGTACATATCGGCGACATCTACTGTACTGACCCGTTGCGTGGCAACCGCGACACCATAGTCTCCTACGCCGCCTTCCGTGGCAGCGGCCTCGACGCTCAGGGTGTGATATTCTATGTGGATAGCAACGCCAAGGCATGGGTGCTGGGTCTCGAACCTGTGATGGACGAGAAATGGCACGAGGGCAGCCAGGCTGGCGAGACAATAGACAGCATTACCAACCATAGCAGTACCTTCTCAGCAGTGAGCGACACCGACGGCTACAATAATACGCGACTCATCCGCAAGTCTGCTGGTGCCGACGTCTATCCTGCCGCCTACGCCGTTGACTTCGCCAACGGATGGTACCTGCCCGCTGCAGGTCAGGTGATGCACCTGATGAACAACTTGACAGCCGTCAACCGCGGCCTGACGACAGTGGGTGCAGAGCCACTGCATGTGTCGGAAGGCAAGGTGGACAACGACCGCTACTACTTCTGGACATCATCGGTACACAGCAAGGCTAACGCATGGCGTGTGAGCAACGGCGAGTTGGCTCTTGGCATTGGCTCGAAGAGCTTCCGCTACGAGGTGCTGCAGGTGAAGACCATAGCATTGGCTAACCCCAACTTTACCATCACCACTGGTCAGCTGCTCGTTAACAAGGACGGCACCAAGGGTGTGGTGTACTACATCGACCCCGATGCTAAGTACGGCTTGATGGTGGCTCTCGAAGACGCCACCAACGGTACCGCCTGCGCTTGGGAGAAGACCGCTACCGACCGCACGGGCGCCAACACGGGTGCTTCGACCAACTACAGCACCTATTTCGCTACCGACGCCATGGACGGCATGAAGCTGACCTCGTATATGGACAACACCGCCAACACCTACGCCCGCGGCAAAGTGGTGGCACAGCTCAATGCTGACTGGTTTGTGCCTTCAGCAGCACAGCTGTCGCTGCTCTACGCCGCTATGCCAGAGGTGGAGAGTGCTATCCTCGCCGCTGGCGGCAGCGCTATGCTCAACGCCCCGTATTGGAGCAGCACAGAGTACAGCAAGGACAACGCACTGGTGCGTAACTTCGACCGTGAGATAAATACCACCAATATCTACGACAACCGTGCCAAGACAGCCGCCAACGCCCATGTACGCGCCATACGCCGTTTCGGCTTTGGCGAGGTGAGCCGCGACGATGCCCTGACATACCAGTGGGACGACGCTGGTGCGAACAGTACTACGCAGTATATCACCGTGCGTCCACAGGAAGACACTACCTACACGCTATATGTAACTACCAGTAAGGACGGCATGGAGTGCAGGAGCAACAGCGCCTCACGCACCGTTACCGTGCGTCCTAACGCAACGAACGAGATAAGTGCTGTGGTGTGCGACCAGTACAACAACAGCGGCGTGGTGATAGGTGAAAGTTGCGACACCACGTATGTCATACGCCATGCCAGCGCCATAGGCTGCGACAGCACTATAACGCTGCACCTCACCGTGAAGCACAGCACGCCACAGCTGTCATTCTCCAAGAGCTTGATGAGCGATGCCATAGACTCATTCCCATACACCATGCGCTACACTGTGAACGGTGTAGAACAGCAGAAGGTGTTTGACGATTTTGGCAACTACCTTACCAACTATACTAACAGCGTGGGCTGTGACAGCAGCATATTGGTGGTGCTGAGCCCATATCCCGACAACCTTACCACCACCACCTGCGACCTCGTGGCCACAGAGCCCGCTATGGAATGGAAGTGGAAAGAGGGCTGGATATCCAAACGTGAGGTGTCGCCATTCATCATACCTTTGGTGGGCGACCTCAATGGCGACGGTCTGAGCGAGATTGTCTGCTTCGAGGCCTCCGACCAGGCTGTACAGACCATATCGAGCGGTACCACGCTGGCATACAGCGCTCCTACACGAGGCGAACGCAAAGTGCTGGTGTACAGCCAGACGGCAGCCGGTGAAAACAACTACGACCTTTACAAGTCGTTCAATCTGCCAGGCATAGTAGACGCTTATGGTCCAACGCCTTACGGCATACTCCGTGTGCCTAATGACGACTTTAGCGATACCATAGGTCTCATCATCTTTGCCAAGCGCCAGAGCATGGACTATGTGATGGGCTTCAGCCAGAACGCCATAGTGGCTTACGATATGGACGGCAACAAGGTGTGGGAGAGCAACATCTTCGCCAACGGCGAGAGTACTACCAACACCGAGAAGATAGGCCAGAGCACCATAGGCTTTGCCGACTTTAACAACGACGGACACCCAGAGGTGTATGTGCGCAACAAGGTGTTCGATGCCGCAACAGGCCAGTTGCTTGTAGAGGCTCCGACACTTAACACGGCATCCGCTTGGGCATATCGAGTGAGCAACTCCTACTACTTCGGTAGTAACGAGAAGGACAACGGCTACCTCTCATTCCCATTTGCCGCCAACCTGACGGGCGACGACCGCCCAGAGCTGTTGCTCGGTGGCGAGGTATATGAGGTAACCATCACCAACCGCCAAGGCACCACGGGCAACAGCATGAAACGCGTGGCACGTAGCAGCGCGGCATGCGCAGCCCAGAACCTCGAAGGTTTGGACGGCCATGTGGCCGTGGCTGACTTCAACTACGACGGTCATGTAGACGTGCTCTACTCGGCACGTCTCACCAGTGCCGCCGACGCACCGCTGTATTGCTATGTATGGGATGTGTATAACGATGTTACAGGCACTGTGCTGACACTCGCCCAGACCGCCAACGGCAAGAGCATACCTGCCATAGGCGACCTCGACGGTAACCGCTCGATGGAGATGGTCATACAGTCGCAGAACGGCTTGGCTGCCTACACCTGCGACCCGTCAACGCTTGCCTTCAGCCAGTTGTGGAAAGTGGCCGCCATAGACAATAGCTACTGCAATGGCGTAACGCTCTTCGACTTCGACAATGAAGGTACGCTTGAGATTGTAACACATACCGCCAACCAGCTACAGATGCGCAAGGGTACTGACGGCACGGTGCTGCTCAGCACCTCCAACCGCATCGAACCCACTGTGATGACCTACCCGATTATAGCCGACGTGGACCGCGATGGCCATGCAGAGATAATCACTATAGACACCAATATATCCAAGTATCCTCAGCAGACATACCTGCAGAAGGGACACCTGAAGGTGATAGAGAGCGATGCCACCGAATGGCTGCCAGCACGCCCGGTGTGGAACCAGTATATGTACAACAGCGTGAACGTGAGCAATCAGCTTATTGCACCAGCTTTTGCCATGAGCGTTGCACAGTCGATACTTGGTCCTATCGACGGTAATGAGCATCACAGCTACTATAACGAGCGTGGCGACTATCTGAACCGCACTCCGTTCAACGGCTTCCTGTCGCAAGCGGCGCCTACCGACCAGTTTGGACGTCCGTTTGTATATGCTCCCGACCTCCAGATACAAGAGGTGTCGGGCATGGACACCGTGGTGAAGAACGACTCGCTATACATTACCCTCCGCTACTGCAACCTGGGTCAAGACTCACTGCCAGCGCCATTCTATCTTACCACCTACCGCGACAACGTGGTGAAAGACGTTTACGAACAGCGCGACACTATTGCACGCACGTTGAAGGTGGAACAGTGCGATAGCATTACCATCTCGCTGCCTCTCACACAGCTCTGCTCCATACGTCCTATAGAGAACGGTGGCACAGGCTATGAGGACTGCGAGCCTCGTGTGAAGTATGCTGACAACTACAACCTCATATTCTCCTTTAACGATCGCGGCGACGGCGTGGCACAAAACGGCACCGACAACCCCGCCGAGTGCGACACTATTAATAACCAAGATACCCTCAACGTCACCCTGCGTCCGCAATATACGACTGGCAACCAGTTCGACACTTTCTGCGCTTCGCAGACAGAGTATGTGTGGCACGAATGTAAGCATTTCGGTCGCGACACACTGCTGCAATACTACGACTCAGAAGTTGAATACGGCGAGTTCTTCGCCCTCGACACTCTCGCCAACCGCCTGGGATGCGACAGCGTGGTAACTATCAAGATCTCTATCTACGATGCCCAGCGTGCCGATACAGCTTATCATATCGTCTGCGACAGCTTGCACTGGAATCTTCGCAAGAATGCCGGTGTGGATGAATTCGGCAACACGATAGTTGTCGATAAGGATACAGTATTTACTACCGATTGGCATGTGTATGAGAACATTGTCAAGAACGTGGCTTTTGGTGGCGTGTGCGACTCGGTATATACACTCGACGTACAGGTGTATAAAGACACCCTGATGGACACCGCTAACCATGTGGCGTGCAGCACCTACACTTGGCGTGGACAGAAGTTCTACGCTCGCAGTGCTACCAGCCACGCCGACGGCATCGACCTGCAGCAGAACTACATTGAATATTTCGACACCCTGCGCAAGTCCGACGACCCGAACAGCCCAGACTATCACACTGTACATGGCGTATGCGACAGCGTGTTCAGACTCTACCTCAAGCTCAACAGCGATACCAACTTTGAGTTCTCGACAACGAACTGCCGTGGAACAATGTGGTGGGGCGACTACTACGATGTAACAGGCACCTACTACCACACTTCTGTTGGCGCTGTTGGCAGTCTCGACACGAATGCCGTTTCGTTCTGCGACTCCAGCTATATCTATCACCTGACGGTATACAACGACAGCTTGATAGATACCGCCACCTATACAGCCTGCAAGACCTTTACATGGCGCGGCAAGACCTACAACCTCACCGATGAAGAGCCTTACAACTTCAAGGAGTTCCACAAGCAGACTATCAACGACACTGTCTACAGGGCAGTACACGGCGTGTGCGACAGCGTGTATCGTCTGCACCTGACACTCAACAACGATAGTACGACAACAGAAGAGAGGAATATCTGCGACAGTGTGTACTGGAACGATCAGTGGTACAGCACCGATGGCACCTATAGCTACACAGAATTTGGTACAGTGCCCGGCGGCTGCGACAGCACCTTTGAATGTACTATACATATCTACCACAACCGCTACGCTGACACAGTGAAGGTGGAGGTGTGCGACTACTACCCATGGCGTGACACTTTGAACCATAATGTCTTGCGTCCGATGAAGTACGACTCTACGGGTGTCTACGGCGACGTGGTGCGCAATGCCGTGCCGTCGGCAGCAGAAAGCTCGCTGGGTGGCGTGTGCGACTCGTTCTACGCACTTAACGTGATAATACACCCCAACTCGTTGAAACTTGAGCAAGATACGGCTTGCAAGGTGATAGACTGGAGAGAAAAGTCGTTCACAGCAAGCGGCGTGTATAGCGACACCATCAAGGGCGTGGCACCTGTGCCAGCTGAAGAGCTGACCTTTGTCAGCAGCCTCGCATGCGACAGCGTATACCGCTTAGAAGCTAAGATATACAACGACTCGTCGATAGACGTGCCTGTATACAACGTCTGCGACACATTCTTCCTCAACACTCGCTCGCAGGCAAGCCGCATGAGCGATACTCTGCTGCATATATTCTATACCACCAGCACTACGAATATCTACGACACGGTGCTTAATGCTATACATGGCGTATGTGACAGCGTGTATCACTACCAGCGTCTCGAGATATTCAACGACAGCACGGCGGCACCTGCTTCAGTAGATGTCTGCAATCGTACTATATGGCGCGGACATATAATAACTACCGACGTGTCGAACTTCCGCGACACAGCCTTCAACGCTATACAAGGCGTGTGCGACTCTATCTATATCATCAACGTCAAGATATACCACGATTCGATAAAACAACTGGATGTGGTGAACGCTTGCGACAGCTATGAGTGGTATGGCAATACACTCGACGCTACAGGCAGATATGAGCATGTGGTATACGGCGCCGTTCACGATGTGTGCGACTCGGTATATATACTGCCTCTCAACATCAAGACCCCGGTAGACTCGATACTCTTCTTAGATGCCTGCGACAGCCTCTTCTGGCGCGGACAGTGGCGCACTACCTACGGGCCGCATATCGACTATGTGGAGGCCGACGGCGTTACCAACTGCGGCGTGAAGTATACCATGTATCTCAACCTACACCACAACGATACGGCTGCGGTGCAACACGTGGAAGCTTGCGAATATGCAGTATGGCGCAACCTATACTACGATGAGACAGGCACATACTATGTACACAAGCACCTGCAAGACAGTGTGTGCGACAGTGTCTACGCTCTCGACTTGACAATCAAGAACGGTGTCCATAACGTCCTTGACACCCACACTTGCCAGTCATTCTACTGGGATCGCATGGATGCCACATTCTCTACGTCGGGAACATTCTTGATGACCTATAACGACGAAGAGACAGGCTGTACCAGCGTGGACACCTTGCACCTCTCGGTGGGACACCCCAACGTGAAGCACGACACACTGCCTAACCCAATGGGCAGCGCTATCTATGAGTCTTATACATGGAATCGTCATCATGTAACAGGTCGCTACCCCAACGCCTCGGTATTTGAATATCCATACGTGCTGACAGAGAGCGGCGTATACTTCGACACCACTATCAATGCTTCGGGCTGCGATAGCGTAAGAGTGCTGCATATCTCTATCAAGGAGGCTGTGTTTGGCGACATCTACGATACGGCATGTAACGAATACACATGGCATGGCAACACCTACACCACTTCGGGTATCTACACCTATCCAATGGTAGGCGGCTCAAGTGTGTCTAACGGTGCTGGCGGCTTCGTCGACTCGGTGGCTCGTCTCAACCTGGTTATCTATCTTGGCGACTCTAACGTCAGCGACCTCGCCGTGTGCGAGAAGGTGGTATGGCACGGCAAAGACTACACCAAGTCTACCACTCTCAGAGACACATCTTTTGCTCCATCGTTGGCATCGTGCCATGTTACGGTGATCAACTTCGAGATAGCCGAGACAGAGCACAGCACCACAGTAGAAGAGGTCTGCGACAAGTATGTCTGGAAAGGTCAGACCTATGCCTATAGTGGCACATACCTCAGCCTCGATAACCGCGGCACGGGTTGCTACGACATCGACACATTGCTGCTTACTGTTAAGCACTCTGGCGTTTCTACCACAAGAGCTTCCTCAGAGAGCACTTATTCATGGCATGGCCGCAACTTTGGCGTGTCGGGCATGTATACCGATACCAACTATCTCGGTGTCAAGGCTGTCAACGGCTGCGACAGCATCGATATCCTCTATCTCTCGATAGGTGGCGGCGGCGGTACTGGTGGCTGCGAAGGCATACATCACGTCTACCGCGACACGGCTTGCAACAGCTATACATGGACATTGAGTGGCAACACCTATCATGTATCTGGTCGCTATTTGCACCCAACGGTAGATGAACTCGGCTGCCTCGTGGTCGACACCTTGCACCTCGTCATCTACAACGACGTGTACTATAACGATGATACTGTGTTTGAGTGCGGAAATGTTGCAACATATCATGGCACAGAGTATTCAACATCTGGCGTCTACACTTATACCTCAACGAATGCGGTGCCTGCCGGCATCAGCCACACCATGCAGCTGTGCGACAGCATCTATACCGCTGTGGTTATGGTCAACCTCAACGAGGAGCTGTATGCGGTGGTCGAAGACACCGTCGACGCATGCCAGAGCTACTACTGGCAGCGCGACAACTCGACATTCGAAAAGGAAGGCAAGGATACAACGATAACACGTTACCATTATGAATTCGGCAAGGCACCTCACGGCTGCGACAGCATCTATCGTCTGTCAGTGAACATCTATCAGCCACGCACCGAAGACTCTGTCATCACCAAGGCCTGCGACAGCTACATGTTCCACGGCACCGAGTTCACAGCATCGGCAAAGACCAATGTAACTATTAGCGGTGCAGTCCATGGCGTGTGCGACAGCGTCTATCCTCTCGACCTCACGCTCTACAACACAGCCTATGATACCCTCGTAACTACTGCTACCGACAGCATAGAGTGGCGTGGCACGAAGTATTATCAGAGCGGTATATATAGCGAGAGAGTGGAGCATGTCGTCCCACAGAGCGACCCAACATGCGACAGCGTCTACGTCCTTAATGTCGTTATCACGCATCCGTCATGCGTTACTATCTTCGACACTGTCAAAGATACTGCATGTGGCAGCTATACATGGCGCAGCAACGTGTATTATGCTACAGGCAAGTACCAGTATATCGACTTCAAGGCTGTCGACGGACTTTGCGACATTATTCACACACTTGAACTGGTCATCTACAACGACAGCACGGTGGACGAAGGCGACATATATGTTTGCGAAGAGTCTTCTTACAACTTCCACGGCACGGTGGTTACCACTTCTGGTGCTACCGAGGTGAGAATACCCAATGCAGTGCCTACGGTGGCACACACCGGAGTGTTGTGCGACAGCATCTACAAGGCAAACATCATCCTCAACGCCAACGAGCTGTATGCAGTGGTCGAAGACAGCGTTGACGCATGCCAGAGCTACTACTGGCAGCGCAACAACTCGACATTCGAGAAAGAGGGCAAGGACACAACGATAACACGCTACCATCCGGTACCAGGTGTGGCGCCTCACGGCTGCGACAGCACCTACCGTCTGACTGTGAACATCTATCAGCCACGCACGGCAGAGACTGCGACAGCCAAGGCTTGCGACAGCTACATGTTCCACGGCACCGAGTTCACGGCATCAGCTAACACCAATGTAACTATCAGCGGCGCAGTACACGGCGTGTGCGACAGCGTCTATCCTCTCGACCTCACGCTCTACAGCACGGCTATCGTCAGCGTGGATCAGACTGTCGACGACAGCACCGAGTGGCGTAACAAGAAGTACTATCAGAGCGGAGTCTACAGAGACACCGTCCGCACAGTACATCCGAATACCGACCCGACATGCGACAGTGTCTACGTTCTCAACCTCACCGTCAACCACCCGTCGTGCGTTACAGCCTACGACACCGTCAAGGACACCGCCTGCAAGCAATACGCATGGCACGGCGAGACCTACACGAGCACAGGCGTCTACACGCATGTTGTGGAAGATGCAGTGATGGCTGGCGAGAACAAGCGTTGCGACAGCGTCTACACTCTCAAGTTGGTCATCTACAACGACAGCAACGCCGCTGTTGAGAACGTTACCGCCTGCGGCAGCTACGCATGGCGCGGCGAGACCTACACCACGGCAGGCATCCATACCAAGGTTGTGCCTAACGTGGCAGGCAACGGCAAGTGCGACAGCATCTACACCCTCAACCTCACGCTTGGCGAAGAGGTGGTGATAAGCAACAGCGTAACGGCTTGCGACAGCTTCTATTGGAGCGTCGACAAGAGCACATACAAGACAACAGGCTTGTGCGAGAAGACGTTTGCAGGCAGAGAGTCAGCCAACTTCAAGGCCTGCGACACCGTTTATCGTCTCAACCTGACTATCAACAACGCTACACATGATGTTGTGGTACGCACGCTCTGTCAGCCATTCGAGTGGCACGACGCAGAGTACGCCTCATCAGGTGTATTCACCTATGCCTACACCGCTAACGGCTGCCCGAGTGTTGACACGCTCTACTTCACCCGTCTGAACAATGGCATCCTCGAAGT
>JAZRVD010000199.1:0-3153 GCA_045598945.1 Bacteroidales bacterium
GATAGGCGAAAGCGAGTGGAACAGCGTCATAGCCAAGATAGACGCCTACGCCGCCGCAGTGCAAGAAAGCACGGCACAGGCAAAAGAGAAGATAGACGCGCAGCATGCCGAGGTCAACGCAGCCATAGCCGAAGCCGAGCACCTGCTGCTGCTGGTCAAGAACTTCTACACCTTTATCAAAAACTACATCTTCTTTAAGGACTTCTACACCACAGGTGCCGACGCTCCCAAGGCCATCTTCCAGGCAGGCCGCTTGTTTATAGACCAGCGCTGTTGCGAGCTATGTCTGAAGATAGACAACATCGACACCCACTTTGCCTCAGCGGCACTCAGCGGCATGTACCTCATCTACTGCAACTGCACCGCCAAGCAAGGCGGCGCCAAGATGAACATTGTGGCGGTGCTTACCGACGGCGACATCGACAACCTGCGCGTAGGCAAGAACGCCATCTTCTACGACCGCGACGGCAACGACTGGGACGCTGTGGTGGTGAAGCTGGTAGACAACCCCATATCTATCCGTCAAGCTTTCTGGAGCCCCTACCGCAAGTTCTGGAACTGGTGTACCGAGAAGCTCAACAAGAGTGCGGCAGAAAAAGAGAACAAGGCCTTTGAGGACATGACCGTCAAAGCCGACAGCGCCACCACCAACCTTGCCACAAAGATGAAGAGCAGCGACGGTGCCGACAATTCAGGCGACAAAGACAAGAAAACGCCATTCGACATAGCCAAGTTTGCCGGTATCTTTGCAGCCATCGGCATGGCGGTAGGCTACATCAGCAGCGCCGCCGTAGGCCTCACCAAGTCGATAGGCGACAACCCCCTGCACCTGCTCATACTGGTATTAGGCATAATACTTGTGGTGTCGGGGCCCTCGATGTTTATAGCCTGGAGCAAGCTGCGCAAGCGCAACCTCGGGCCGCTGCTCAACGCCAGCGGCTGGGCCATCAATGCCGTGATACTCGTCAACGTGCGCTTTGGTGCCACGCTGACCTCCATAGCCACCTACCCCAAGCTGGTCTTCGACGACCCGTTTGCAGAGAAGAAGATGCCCAAATGGAAAAAATGGCTGCTCTGGACAGGCATAATACTCTTGGTGGTCGCCGGCATAGTGGCAATATTCGTACTGCTGCCACGCATTGGCGAGATACTGCCCACTCCGCCTGTCGACAGCATACCTGTAGATGCCGCCGCCCCGGCACCTGCCGAATAACAACAAAAGATTATAACATATAAAAATACAACAACAGTGTATCGTACTCATACTTGTGGTGAACTCACCATAGCCAACGTAGGACAAGAGGTAACCCTCTGCGGTTGGCTGCAACGTAGCCGCGACCTTGGCGGCATGACATTCATAGACTTGCGCGACAGATACGGCATCACCCAGCTGGCCTTCAACATGGAGACCAACGCCACCCTCTGCGAACAGGCGCGCCACCTCGGACGCGAATATGTGCTGCAAGCCAAAGGCACAGTGATAAAGCGTTCGAGCAAGAACAACAAGATAGCCACCGGAGAGATAGAGATAGAGGTCAAGGAGCTGACGGTGCTCAACGAGTCGCAGACTCCGCCCTTCACTATCGAGGACAACAGCGACGGTGGCGACGACCTGCGTATGCGCTACCGCTACCTCGACTTGCGACGCTCGCCAGTACGCAAAAACCTCGAGCTGCGCCACCGCGTAGCCATGAGTGTGCGCAACTACCTCAGCAACATCAACTTTCTTGAGATAGAGACACCTATGCTCATCAAGTCCACGCCCGAAGGCGCACGCGACTTTGTGGTGCCATCGCGCATGAACCCCGGCGAGTTTTACGCCCTGCCCCAGAGTCCACAGCAATACAAGCAGCTGCTGATGGTGGCCGGCATGGATCGCTACTTCCAGATAGTGCGCTGCTTCCGCGACGAGGACTTGCGCGCCGACCGCCAGCCAGAGTTCACCCAGATAGACTGCGAGATGAGCTTTGTAGAGCAAGAGGATGTGTTGCAGACCTTCGAAGGCATGCTGCTGCACCTCTTCAAAGAGGTCAAGAACCTCGACATACCCCACTTCACCTACTCCGCCGCCATACAGCACGCCGAAGGTCAGATACCACGCATCACATGGCACGACGCCATGCGTCTCTATGGCTCCGACAAGCCCGACGTGCGTTTCGGCATGGAGTTTGTAGAGCTCAACGAGGTGGTGAAGGGACATGGCTTCGGACTCTTCGACAACGCCGAGCTGGTGGTAGGCATCAACGCCAGCGGATGCGCCGAATACACGCGCAAGCAGCTCGACGCCCTCACCGACTTTGTAAAACGTCCACAGATAGGCGCCGGCGGCATGGTATACGTCAAATACAACGCCGACGGCAGCTTCAAGTCGTCGGTCGACAAGTTCTACGACGCCGAGTCGCTGAAAGCCATCGCCGAGAAGTTTGGCGCCAAGCCAGGCGACCTCATGCTCATACTCTGCGGCCCCGCCATGAAGACACGCGTACAGCTCTGCGCCTTGCGTCTCGAGATGGGCGGCCAACTGGGCTTGCGCAATGCCGACCAGTACGCGCCACTGTGGGTGATAGACTTCCCACTATTAGAATGGGACGACGAGACCCAGCGCTACTACGCCATGCACCACCCCTTCACCGCACCCAAGCCAGAAGACGAGAGCCTCCTCGACGACCAGAGCCGCTGGGGCGACATACGCGCCAACGCCTACGACATAGTGATGAACGGCGTAGAGGTAGGCGGCGGCAGCATACGTATCCACGACCGCACGCTACAGAACAAGATGTTCCACACCCTCGGCTTTACCGACGAGGCGGCATACGCACAGTTCGGCTTCCTGATGGACGCCTTCACCTACGGTGCGCCACCACACGCCGGCCTGGCTTTCGGCTTCGACCGCCTCTGCTCGCTCTTTGGCGGCGTGGAGAGCATACGCGACTTTATAGCCTTCCCCAAGAACAACAGCGGCCGCGACATCATGAGCGGCAGCCCTTCGCCAATATCGCAAGAGCAGTTGGACGAGCTGGCTATAGCCTGCGTACAGCCAAACAAATAACCCCCCCTATGGCCATCAACACGACATCACGAGGCAGGATGCTGCTGCGTTCAGCACGGCTGCGCACCCTGCCTCTCTCTTTGGCTGGCGTAGCGTGCGGCATA
>JAZRVD010000200.1:0-23142 GCA_045598945.1 Bacteroidales bacterium
AATTCGAGAAATCTTTATACAACCAATTCCTTCTTGGGTATAAAGGCGGATTACTTCATCGTAATACTTGTTGCGTTTCTCACAATTGTACTTCCACATAATTGTTGATTTTGTGAGTCAACTTTTTTTAGGGAAAGACACATAAACTTGAATTTCCGAAAATTAGACGTAAATTATCGTAAATGTTTTTTTGAACACCCTCTATATTGTGCAGTGGCTGATGGCTTTTGCCCTCTTGTAGGATACATCCTACATCATATAATTTATTAATGGTGTCAGGCTATATATAGAATACCCTCCCCAAAAAAAATACATCTTTGCGGATAATCATAAAAAAACATATCATTCCAAGACCATGCGGAACGACGAGACTACTGCCGAACTTGCGAATAGCAGATTGCTGATTGTCCTTTTAGAAGCCAAGACTTGATTCTTCCATCAGAAATGGAATGACACCGATGTACACAATGCCATTTTCATCAGTCCATTGTTTGGTGTTTCCGTCAACAATGACAATCTTGCGGAAAAGGTCGCCAGCGTTCTTCAAAGAGAACGTCTCCTGAAGCCGCTTTTCTTCTGTATCTACATTCAGAGCCGACTGGATATAGACTTTTTCTTGTGTCGTATTGACCACGAAGTCAATCTCATATTGTGATTGCTTTTTCTTGCCATCATTCACCCTGGTGATTTCAACTACGCCCACATCAACACTATAACCCCTGCGTATGAGTTCAAGGTATATCATGTTCTCCATCAAATGACTTTTCTCCTGTTGGCGGAAGTTCAGTTTAGCATTCCTTAGTCCTAAGTCCATGGAATAGTATTTCTGGGTATTTTCGAAATACCGTTTACCCTTCACATCATAGCGCTTGGTCCCCATAAACAAGTAAGCATCTTCCAGATAGTCTATATAGTTCTTGATGGTATGATCAGACGTATTGCGTTTCATCAGCGTACCTGTTGCATTGGCGAGGTTGTGTGGATTGGTAAGCGAGCCAATAGCAGAAGAAAGAGAGTCGATAAGTGCATCAAGAACCTCATCATCCTTCAGTTTATATCTCTCTACGATATCCTTGACATACACGTTCTTGTGAAGTCCAGCCAGATATTTGCGTTTTTCAGCCTCATCTTTCTCAATGACGGCCAATGGCATACCCCCAAAGATCAGATACTCCTCTAATGCGTCGGCTTTTTCCAATTTAGAAAAAGCATAGTATTCCTTGAACGACAAAGGATAGACCTTGATTTCGGTACCCCGGTCGCGGAAATTGGTAACAATGTCCTTTGACAGCATCTTAGAGTTGGAACCAGTTACATAGATGTCCAGATTACTTCGTGCCATCAAGTCATTAAGGATGTCATAAAAAGTAGTATATAGCATACTCCTATCCTCCTCAGGCACCAGGTTTTCGTCTACATCCTCATTTTTCACTTTGTAAGACAACTGTATCTCATCAATGAAGACATAATAGCGCTTGCTTTCATCTTGAGTTTTTCCAATCACATATTCATACAACTCATTTGGATTTCTGTACTTCATATTGACCTTCCTGTCCAATGCAATTTCGACAATACAGTCCTCTGAAACTCCCTCTGATTTGAGGAAGTCTTTATACAGAGTTGAAAGAAGAAATGACTTGCCACAGCGACGGATGCCAGTAATTATCTTCACCTTGCCGTTCCATCGCTTATTCAGCAGTGTTTCTATATAATGTTCTCTATTGATAATCATACCTTCAAATGTTTTACTGCAAATACTATCGCATTATTCGACCGTTTTTGCAGTGCAAAGATAATGCATTTTTACAAACAAAGCAAATAGACGCCTGATTATATGCAACTTTACGCCCTATAATAGTGTTAATCTCAAAATAATATACTACGTCGAGTAGGCTATGTACTACAACGAGACAGCAAAACGATAGAGAGGTATGATACAATGTATAGTATTTCTCGAGACACAACATCAATGCCATCACCTAAAGTACCGACGCCAAGATTCAGATAGTCGCCATCAAAAACCAGAATGCTCGTAACATCGATTTTTTTTCTTCGGAATCGGACACTGACTCACCCCTGTCGCATCATATTGAGACAATTACTTATTTTTTGAATATCGCATATCATCTGTTACACGATGTTAATAACTCACTATGAGCTGAGGGTGTTGTTTTTGAAACGTGAATTTCCGTACATTCATGTTACATTCGCGATAATTAACATTAAGCCGATGGCAAAAAAGAGCATTTTCCAAGAAACAAAAGGTGATACATGACCAAAGCGCTGCCATTGAGCTGATAGCTTTTGCCCCTGCGGGGCGATGGTCGGCTAAACGTAACATACCCAAGGCGCTGCCGTTGGGCTGATAGCTTTTGTCCCTGCGGGACGATGGCTAATACTGCTCCTTTTCGTTAGGGAAGTCGGCACTTTTTACGTCGCTAATATAACGACGAATGGCATTGCATATCTCATCGCCGAAGGTGCCGTACTGACGAAGGAAACGAGGTTTGAACTGCTGAGTGATGCCCAGCATGTCCTGCAATACCAGCACCTGGCCGTCGACGCCAGCGCCGGCGCCAATGCCTATAACGGGTATGCTGACTTCGGAAGCCACCTGAGCGGCAAGCTTGGCAGGAATTTTTTCAAGCACAAGGGCAAAGCAGCCTGCATCGGCAAGGGCTTTGGCATCGTGAAGCAGACGCTGAGCCTCGTCGTCGGAAGTGGCACGGACAGCGTAGGAGCCGAACTTATTGATGCTCTGAGGCGTAAGACCCAGATGACCCATGACGGGTATGCCTGCTGTGAGTATACGTGAGATAGACTCCAGCACCTCTACCCCACCCTCTAACTTCACCGCGTCGGCACCCGTCTCCTTCATAATACGGATTGCCGAGGCAAGAGCCAGCTTGGAGTTGCCCTGATAAGTGCCAAAAGGCATATCTACAACAACAAAGGCACGACTTACAGCACGCACCACAGAAGCGCCATAGACAATCATCTCGTCCAACGTTATAGGCAGCGTTGTCTTATAGCCCTCCATTACATTGGCGGCAGAGTCGCCGACAAGGATTATATCCATCTTTGCAAGATCCAGCAACGTTGCCATGGAATAGTCGTAGGCAGTAAGCATCGCTATTTTTTCGCCTTGCAGCTTCATATTCTGTAGGACACGCGTTGTTACCTTTGTAACATCTGTTTGCAGATAAGCCATTATAGAAATATTTATTATTGATAATCAAAAAAAGAAATAATACGCCGCTATTCCTCTATCTCCTCTTCGTCAGGCTCTTTGAAGGAAGCTTTCTCCTTGTCCTCTTCTTGCTCCACCTCCTGACGGAAGAGCACCTTGAAAGCCTTCTTGCTCTCGTATTCACCCTTTCTGTTCATCACAAAAGCCTTATAAAAGTTGCCATCGACCTTGAAAGAGCCCTGCTCCCTATCGTTATCGACAGGATAGAAATAGTCTTTGATTTCGTCCTTCTTGATTTTCTTGGCAAAAAATATTGTGTCGAACATAGAGGCATTGATAGCAACATTCATAGACATTGTACCCGTAACCTTGTTGACACTTTTGCGAGCGGAAATCATCTTGTACTCCATACCCTTGTCGGTAAGCACTTTGGTGAATACACGCAACTTGTTGTCCCACTGCTCCTGTGTGATGGGAATATTAATAATTATAGAGTCGACCATTTCAAGCTTACATTCACCAGGCTGACGTTTGAAAGAGCTGTTTAGGACAATATAGCCTGCCTGGGCAATAATCTGCTTGGGATGAGGCACAAGGAAATAGCGCTCAACGAGCGACTTGTAGTCGAAATGCTCGTCGATAGTAATAGACAGCGATGGCGGGCAGTCATCTTTGGTACCGCTAACCGAATAGACAGCGCCCTTGGGCATAGACAACGAAGTATAATAGCCACGAATAGTGGTGTCCTGCCCTGGCAAGAAACAGCCAGAGGCGAGACCGATACACTCGGCGGGGTTGTGCCTAAAAGTTACCAGCACAGTGTTTTGCAGCTGAATAGAGCCGTTAAGCACCTTTCGGCTATCGGGCAGCTCGGCACAGTCGTAGGTCTTGAGAGAGAGCGGCACCTCGTACCTAATAGTCTCAACAGTATCGCCCTTGCATGAGCAATGGGCTGTATTGTTGGCATACCTGACAGGAAAAGGGGTATGGCACCTGCTTGTAAAATACTGCAAGACATTATCCACCCTATCCGAGAGCAGCTGTTCGTCGGCAGCGCCGTATGCCTCGATGACCATTGTGTACATCTTGGGATTGGTATGCGAGAAAGCAATACGATAGGCAGAGTCGAGGAGGTCAAGATCGTCGACAGCATAAGTGCGTTCGCTGCCAGAATATTGAATCAAAAGGCAAAAGGCATCAGGATTGACCAATGCCTTTTGCATATTTCTAACCGGCTTTGCCGAAGGGATATACAAGCCTGACTGAGCAAACAATGCGACACCCCAAACAAAGAAAAAAAGGAAAAAGGAGATACGAGACATTACTTCTTCATTAATTCGTCAATAATGTTATCTGTGGTAACACCATCAGCCTCGGCGTAATAGTTGCGGACAATGCGATGGCGAAGCACCTCAGGAGCAACAGCTTGAACGTCCTCTATATCGGGAGAGTACTTGCCAGAAAAAGCCGCATGAGTCTTGGCACCCATCACTAAGTACTGCGAAGCACGCGGACCGGCGCCCCACGATACATATCTCTTGGTTACAGCATCGGCATACGAGGCGGCAGGACGCGTAGAGACAGCAAGTCTGACAGCATAGTCGCACACATTGTCGGTAACGGGCATACGGCGTATGGTTCTTTGAAACTCAAGAATATCGTCGGCAGACAAGACGACGGATGGTTCAGCCATAGACTCGACAGTAGTATTGAGAACAATGGACTTTTCCTCTTCAAAAGATGGGTAATCGAGACGCACATTGAACATAAAGCGGTCTAACTGCGCCTCAGGCAATGGGTAGGTGCCCTCTTGTTCTATAGGGTTCTGAGTAGCAAGGACAAAGAAAGGATTGGGCAGATTGTACGACTTGCCAGAGACGGTAACGCAATGTTCCTGCATGGCCTCCAAGAGAGCGGCCTGAGTCTTTGGAGGAGTACGGTTGATTTCATCGGCCAGAACAATATTGGCAAAGACAGGTCCTTTGAGAAACTGAAAACGCCTGTTCTCGTCGAGTATCTCAGAGCCAGTGATGTCGGAAGGCATGAGGTCTGGGGTGAACTGAATACGCGAAGAGAGGAGTCCAAGAGTCTTGGCAAGAGTGCTCACCATCAACGTTTTGGCGAGACCAGGCACGCCGACCAACAAACAATGGCCGCCGGTGAATATGGCAGCCAACAGACTGTCTACAGCATGTTCCTGACCTACAATGACTCTTGCTATCTCGGAGCGAAGAGATTGATATTTGCTGACCAAGAGGTCTATTTGTTCACTATCTGAAAGCATAATACAATATGTGAAAAAAAATTACTTTGACAACCAGTTGAGATTGAAGCTACAACCGCTAAACTCATCGTCAATACGAATATATGTATTCTTGATCATCTTTGCCGACCACTCGAGGATTTTCTTATGCTTGGCTTCGGCAAGGGCGGCGTTGTATAACTTGTCGTAGTCGTCGGAGAGATTGGCCTTATGCTGCTCAATATGCTTGGTGAGCTTGACGATGCGATAAAGGTTTTTACCCTCGTCATCGGTCATAGCAGTAGCATTGGAAATATCGCCTTCGTTCATAGCGGCAAGCGAGATGCCGGGATAGAGGTCGGCGAACATCTTCTTGTTGAACCTGTTGTTACCCGTCTGAGGGTTAGCAAGCACACCACCCAAACGACATGTATTGGAGGTAGAATACTTGCGAGCAGCATCCTCAAAAGAAATAGAGCCGCTGCGTATGGCCTGGGCAATGCTGTCGAGCCTTATACGAGCAGCGAGCATCTCCTCGGCGCCCACATTAGGCTGGATAAGGATATGGCGTGCATTGACAGTATTGCCGCGACGCTCTATGAGCTGAATGATATGAAAGCCAAACTGTGTTTCAATGACCGGCGACACCTCGCCCGGCTTGAGTGCGAAGGCGGCAGCCTCAAACTCGCTGACCATATCGCCACGGTTGAAGAAACCCAACTCACCACCTTTCTTTGCAGAGCCCGGGTCTTGAGAATAGAGTGTAGCCAACATGCTGAACTTCTCGCCTTTCAAGATACGTTCGCGCAATTCGGCAAGTTGCAGCCTCACCTTGGCACGCTCGTCTTCGGAGACGACAGGCTGGATGGTGATCTCCGACACCTCGTATTCATCTTCAACGACAGGAAGACTGTCTGTTGGTATAGCGTTGAAATATTCCTGTACCTGCTTAGGGGTAATAGCTACCGACGATGTAAGGGAGTTTTCGACACGCTGGCTTATCATTCTGTCTTTCAACAAGTCGAAGTATACATCATGAAACTCATCGTAAGAGTAGCCCGTAGCCTCGCGAAGAGCCTCCTTGCTGCCATACTGACGAAGATACGCCTTGAGATAGTATTCCACCTGACTCTCCACCTCCTCGTCGGAGACCTCTACGCTATCCATCTGACCTTTGTGGATCATCAACTTGGTAAGCATCATGCTCTCCAATATTTCACAACGGTTTTGCATGGCATTATCATTACCCTGCCGAATGCGTACCTGGGCGTATGAGTTTTCGACATCAGAAAGCTTTACGATATTGGCACCGACAACAGCGACTACACGGTCGACAGGGACACCCTGGCTCTGTGCGTAAAGAGTCGATACAGACAACACAGAAAGTATGATAAGAAAAGACAATAGATTTCGCATTGTACAAAATAAGTTTTACAATTAATCCTCGCCATCATCGTCAAAGACAATCTTCCCCGACGACTCGCCACTCTTTAACAGTTGCTGGTACATAGAAGAAACGAGCTCGGAACGGCGACGGTTGAGTATGATTGAGCGCACCTTATCGTATTCTGTCTCAAGCGGAGAGAGCTGACCTATAGTTTTAACCTCAAAAAAATGGACGAAATAGAAAGAGTTGTCGTCGGAGACTTCATGAAATTTGTTTTGCTGAAGAAAGGCAGACTCGTTGGAAATAGACAAGGGCATCAAGGAACAGACATGCGAGAAAGGGATCCACATATTCTGGCCAAAGAAATAGTCTTCAGCATCGGTAGCGGCGATACGCTGAGCTTCAGACAAGATAGTGTCGCTTATAGACTGCATAGAGAATATAGCACGCAAACGGCCAGACGACACGCTATTGCGAGAGACACGCACAAAGGCGGCTTTGACAATACTGCTGCGCAGAGTAAAATCGCTGGTATGTGTATGATAATAAGCCGTAACCTCATCGTTGGAGATGTTGCTGTCGATATTCTTCTCGACATAATACTTCTCATACGCGCTTACCAGCAAGCTATTGCGATAAGCCTCAACCTGCTCTTCAAAATTGTCGTCGATAACCTCTTCAGCCTCGTTGAGGACAACTCTCTGAGCAATCCACTGACTGATATAATTCTGAACAATGACGACACTGTCTTCTGGCGTCATTTCGTCGGAAATCAATTTCGACAATTCAGACTTATATAGATCATGTCCATACACCGAGACAACCACATCATCGTGATTGCCACAGGCAGACAAGAATACAAGCAGCAGAACAGAAAGACTAAAATGTAATTGCGTCAATCGCATCCTGATGAATAATCACGTTATACTTAGAACGAAGCTCTTGAATAAGATTGTTTTCAAGAAGCTTTTGATAGTCATTGATATAATATCCACGAGCCTCAACCATAGACTTCAGCTCTGGATAAATGATTTTTTCAACGACGACAACACGATACCCTCTATTGTAAGGGTAAATATACTGACCTACCTTCCAGTGGGCAGAGGAAAGGATAGACTGTTTGCCCTGTTCAAGCAACTGAACGTCTACCAGCACCATATTGTCCGGCACGGGTGATTTGATGTCAGCCTTTGTCATGATAGTTCTACGTATATCAGCACTGCTTTGCAACTTGGAGACACCTTTGGCAACAATCTTGGCGGCCTTGGCAGGGTCGATAATAGAGCTGTCTACCACAGTATAGACAGTAACACGGGCGCGAGTGTTCCAGAAATAGTTGCTATCTTCGGGGTTGTCATAATTATGCAGCGTAGACGTCTCGTTGTAGAATTTAGCATATCCGGCAGTATCTTGGATAGCCTTATCCCAAATATTGTCGTTGTTGTATTCAAAAATCATCAGACCATGACGATACTCATTGATAATCTCAGCAAATTCGGGATTTTCAATTTCAAGACGTGAGTCGGCATAAGCCAAGACCATAGCATCGACATATTCAGCATACCTAAGAGCAGCATACGAAGCGAGATCCTGTTTAGGAATACGATTTTGCGTGTTGGCAATATAAATAGCAAAGTCTGTGGCAGAATAAGTCTTATTGCCAATAGCGAAAAGAGGTACATTGTTGGTAATCTTTTTAGCGTCAAAGACCCAGCTATTGGAAAAGACACGATTGTCGAGAGCCGCCACCACCTGGTCTAACGACGAGGCATAAGAGCTCTTTTTTGTTACCTTAACGGCAGGAATGAAATTGAATCCATTCTGCGACTGTTGCCAAGAGCCATAAGCAGTAGTATAGTCGATGAAGTTATAGCGACGTTTAGCCTCATTGACAAAAGCCGCCTGAGGCGACGAGTTGCGCTGGTCGTTGGACAGACGTTGCTTGTAGTTAGGCAGCAAAGTCTCAAAAGAAGGAATGGTGTCCATAGCCTCAAGAAGAACAATATGCCAGCCGAACTCCGTCTGGAAAGGCTTGGAATACTGACCTGCCTTCAAGCCTCTGCCGATAGCAGAGACATAGTCGGTAGGTATCTGCTGCAACACAAGCGTACCCAGCGAGCCACCCTTGTTGGAGGTGGCCATATCGTCGCTAAAATTGTGAGCCACACGAGCAAAATCGACACCCAGAGAAAGCTGATTGTAAGCCTCTTTGATGTTTTTCTCGGCATGAGCATTGCGGGCAGAGGTCCATATATGACTCAGGGTGCAACGACCGTAATAAGGCACACGGTCAATAAGATTGATAATATGATAGCCATACTGGCTACGGACAGGAAGGGATATTTGCCCTGGCTGCAGAGTATAGCAGGCGTTCTCGAAAGGATATATCATGTCGAAGACCGTGAAGAAACCCAAATCGCCTTCATGACCATTGGAGGGGCGCTCTTTAGCCTGAGCAAGCTGTGAAGGAGACATCTGAGCCTCGGCATACTCTTTAGAGAGTGCGAAGAAGTTTTCGCCAGCCATAGCGCGATTGTAGGCCTGCATAGCAGTGTTATAAGCCTTTAAGGTGTCGTCTGGCGATGCAGAAGGGTCGCACATAATAAGGATATGCGCCGCATGAATAGCATAATGGTTGCGTTCATACGCTTCCGAAAGGAGCGCCTTGAGTGTTGCGGAATCGATAAGATAAGGGGCAGCAAGCTCTTTGCGATATGCACTTAGCTCAGTGCTTAATGATGAGAGGGTATCATAGCCTTTCTTATAGGCATCATGTATTTTGACATTGAAATTGAGATACAAGTCGACATACTCTTCCAGCGTCTTGCGTTTTTCATAGGTGCATGCTGTAGGCATAGCATCAGGAGACTGACCGATAGAACGAAGGAACTCCTTCATAAAGGCAGACTTGTACAGTTTCTTTCCATCAATCTCAAAAAGTACTTCGTCGTTTTGAGCAAAAAGCGTTGAAGAAAACACACAGATAACGAAGAGTAAAAGAAAACGTTTCATAATAAAGTATGATATAAAATAGGATATATATTTAGTCCACAGCAAATAAAAGCGACCAAACTTACCAACAAGAGATTACTCTCAGATTACCGAACTATATAATACAAAATTAACGAGAATAGTTTGGTGCCTCGCGAGTGATAGCTATATCGTGTGGATGGCTCTCGGTATAGCCAGCAGAGGTGATACGTATAAACTTGGCCTTTTGCAAAGTTGCGATGTCGCGACTACCCGTATAGCCCATACCAGACTTCAAGCCACCAACAAGCTGATAAAGTACCTCGACGAGTGTTCCCTTATAAGGTACACGCCCAACAACGCCTTCTGGAACAAGCTTCTTAGCATCGGTCTCCTTGTCTTGGAAATATCTATCTTTCGAGCCGCATTGCATAGCTTCGAGCGAGCCCATGCCACGATAGGACTTAAACTTACGACCTTCAAAGATTATGGTCTCGCCTGGAGCCTCGTCGACACCGGCCACCAAAGAGCCGATCATAACAGAGCTTGCCCCGGCAGCCAGAGCCTTGACGATATCGCCGCTATAGCGAATACCGCCGTCGGCGATAAGAGGTATATCATAGCCATGCTGTTTCAAAGCGCCAGCTACCTCACAGACAGCTGTAAGCTGAGGCACACCGATACCAGCAATGACACGAGTAGAGCAGATGCTTCCCGGTCCAATGCCCACCTTGACAGCATCGGCGCCAGCCTCGGCAAGCATGATAGCCGCCTCGCCAGTGGCGATATTGCCAACAACAACATCAAGGTTGGGATATTTAGCCTTGACCTGACGCAGAGCCTCGACAACACGAATAGAATGACCGTGAGCAGTGTCGATAACAATAGCGTCAGCACCTGCCTTGACAAGAGCGTCGACACGCACCATCATATCTGGGGTGATGCCCACACCGGCAGCTACACAGAGACGACCCTTGCTATCCTTGCAAGCATTAGGACGTTCCTTGGTCTTCATAATATCGCGATAGGTGATAAGCCCTATAAACTGACCGTCCTTATTGACGACAGGGAGCTTCTCGATACGATGTTTCTGCAAGATATCCGTAGCCTCCTCGAAAGAGGTGCCCTCGTGCGTGGTAATCAGGTCGCACGTCATAATCTCGCTAAGCGGACGGCTAAGGTTGCGTTCGAAACGCAAGTCGCGATTGGTAACAATGCCTATGAGCATGCGATTGCTGTCGACAATAGGAATACCACCAATGCCATACTCGTGCATAACTTCGAGAGCATCTTTGACCAGAGCATTCTTTGTCAGCGTAATAGGGTCGACAATCATGCCATTTTCGGAACGTTTCACCTTCAAGACCTCGTTTGCCTGACGCTCGATAGACATGTTTTTATGAAGAACACCAATACCACCTTCTTGAGCCATGCCTATAGCCATGGCAGCCTCAGTAACAGTGTCCATGGCAGCAGAAACAAGAGGAATATTGAGCTTGATATTACGAGAAAAACGAGTAGTAACAGTTACCTCACGAGGGAGAATGTCAGAAAAAGCAGGCACAAGGAGGACATCATCATACGTCAAACCTTCGCCAATAAATTTAGAAGTATCTGTATACATATTGCAAAAATTTTATATTCAAATTAAAAACTATCTAATAAGTGTAACAGAGCCTGTTACTGTCTGCCACGAGTTGTCGATAATAGAAGTGCTATAACGTATACGGTAGACATAGACACCCTGCGGGCAATCTTCGCCATCGAAACGACCGTCCCAGCTATCGTTGATATCTCTGGTATGGAACAGCAGCTGTCCGCGTCGGTTATAGATAAACATCTCGAACTCGTGTATTTCATCACCTTTTGCAAAGAAGCGGTTGTTGCTCTGCAGGCCGGGCGTGAACGCATTGGGGACAAAAATAACAGGTTTGAGGACAGGTACGGAGGCATAAGCTGTGTCGCTGCAATATTCCGACATCACCTCCAGCATCACCTTGATGGTGTCGAAACCTGGATTGATGTCATAGTCAAGAATAGCGTCATGTTCACCGATATTATAGCCATTGATATACCAGTTACGTTCAAAATCTTGCTCGTTTAGGTCTATAGCCTGCAGATGAATATCGTCATAAGTAAGATATTCGGGAGCGGTACGCAAAAGAGCTGTTGGGTTGATGACACGCTCCAGCATAATACTCTTGGTAACAGGGCATAGCGGCTCTTTTCTGTAGTCGGCATAAATAGTATAGGTGGTACTCTGTTTTGGAGCAACGACGACAGTACCATTGTGCTCTTGACCGAAGAGTGTCTCGTCGGCAGGGACAGCCGACCATTTGACATAGCCAACAGAAGAAGACAAAGAGAGCTTATGCTCCTTGACGAAACAGTCTGTCGAGAGCTCGAAGTCCGCATCTATCGATGGCAACTCGGTAAGGAACAAGGCGGTAATACTGTCACATCCCTTAACAGTGAGCAGAGAGTCGTAATAAGTGTCGCCTTTGTAAAGAGAATAGCCACGCCAGTTAAGCACCTCGCCATGGCATATAGAGTCGAGCTCTTCATCGTATGTGTCATAATCGAGATGGAGGTCGAGAGTAACGAGACTGTCGCAGCCATAAATGGTTCTCAGCATAAACTGCGGGCCGAAGATAGATGAGTCGTAAGTGATGCCGTTCAACCAAGTGTAGTTGTTACATTCATGATGATAATGCGTATCGGGAGTAGAGTAGTGCATTATCAAAGTAAGATGAATAACACTGTCGCAATTCGCCTTGTTTATGAACTTTATAGTATCAGTATATGAAGTATCGTAATAAGTAACATTATTACGCCAAGTATATTGGTCACATTCCTCCTTGTATTCGTAAGAGAAGGTGGTATCACGAACACTGACAGTCATAATAACAAGGCTATCCAGTCCTTCGGAAGAGCGAAGATGAGTGCTATCCTTAGCCGCTCTGTTGAACACACGGTCGTTCCATCTGAAAGGCAAGAAATTGTTGCATATAGAGCTGTCGACACGAATGCGCCAATTGACGACAAGGTTGAGAGTCTGAATACTATCACAATTATTGACAGTCAACAACGTATCGGTATAAGCACCAGCCTTGTTGTACGCCCAGCCACCGAAATAAGACCATTCGTCCTGATAAATAGTATCATAATAATCAAACTCGTATACGGGGTAGACAGTAAGATGGAAAGTCCAAGCGCTATCACATTGCAACGAAGAGCTAAGATGACGCACATCGGTACCCTCTTTCCAATATTCAGTACCCATAAAGAAGGTAGAGGTGTCGTCGCAGATAGTATCGAAATAATGATAGTCATAGACCGGATTGACAGCAACTGTCATAGTGATAACACTGTCGGCGCCTGTATGAGCCAATATAGTGCCTTTCATCACAACGACACCGCTTCGGCTCTTGCCCTCAACAACCTCTTCTGCCAGAGAGTCCTCTTCAAAGAGAGCGTTATTCCACGTCCATGGCAATTGGTCGGCACATATTATAGTGTCATCCTCGCCAGTAACATTCTTATAGACAAGAAGATTATAATATATAGTGCTGTCGCAGCCCTTGACATTTTTTATAACAATCTGTTGATTTACAATAGTATCAGTGGTATAAAAATGAACATCATTGTAGACATAGCCCTCAACCGCCTTAGTCTGATTTTCGACAATAGTGTCATATACCGTCTCCTCCGAACTGGCATTGATCGAAAGATGCAGAGTGTGGGTACTGTCGCAGTTGTACATAGACACGCGAGAGAGAGTATAATCGCCAGAGACAGTGCCAGGCCTAAACACAGTGTCGAGCCATTCGTAGTCTTCCAGCATACGCTGCTCGCACTCCATTCTCGTCTCATTGGAATGCCACGATGGACGAACGGTAAGCCTGAGATAAATGGTGCTGTCCGCGCCATGAGTTGTAAGGCGCTTGTACGTCAGTGCAGATGTGCCCTGCTTTGGCGAGCCAGAGAAATCAGATGCCTTAAAAGTCAAAGCATACTCGCCCTCGTCCCAAGTATATGGCAGAAGGTCGCCGCAAATAGTGTCATAAAGTGTAGTGTCGACATTCTTATAGGCGTACAGGTTATAATCTATGATGCTATCGCAATTCTTGACGTTACGGATGACAACGGTGCGATGCTCAACGTCTTGACGATAATACTCGCCTTGATAGTACCAGCCATAACGATAAGAATACCAGCCTACGGTATGACGATCGTTGTAACGATTCTCGACTACTGTATCGTACTGAGCACCATAAGTAACAGCATTAACGACAAGAGTTAAAGTAGTAACACTGTCGCACCCGTAGACAGATTGATTGTTGTCGACATATTCTCCAGCAGCGCTAATCTTTTCGCCAGCGAAGTCATACTTTTGATTGCTGCAGATAACCTTGGTAACATGGTTGTCGTAGAGCGGACGCTCATTCATGACGTAAGCAATGATGAGGTCAGTACCATCGGCTTGTGGAACAGTCTTAAATTGACGACCGACACCGGTAAAATGATAGCCACGCCAGTCATAGCCAGCGGCGAGAGCATCAGCACATACGGCAGTATCGATAGTCATCGTAGAATTTTGACGAACAAAAAGGTTGTAAGTGATAATGCTATCGCAACCCGATGTGGCAACATTGAACTTATAGTTGCTGACAGCGTCGTTGAACATCTTTTCGTAAGGAGTGCCCTTATAAATGGTTATAGGGAGAAGATTTTCGGCAATAGTGTCGAAGATGGTACGAGAAGGGTTAGGCGTAGTAGAGACCGTCATTCTTATCACACTGTCAGCCATATTGGTAGTAGGCAGCTTAACCTCTTGATAAAGATTAGACTTAAACGTCTTGCCATTCCATGTAAATGTGTTCAGAAGATTAGCGCATATCGTGCTGTCGAGATTGACGGTATCGTTCTTATAGACCTTAAGATGATATGTGATGACGCTATCACACTTCTGCTTATTGCCTTTGGCAATACGAGCAATCATAGAGCCAGAGCCAGTACCCTCGACATCATTCTTGGTAAACTTGAGGTTGTGATATGTATACGGGAGCTCGTTTTGAACTATGGTGTCGAACACCTCGCTTGTAGTAGTATCGTGAGCAACAAGATTGAGCGTTACAATACTGTCGCAGTTATAGATACTACGCAGGGAGGTACAGGTAACTGTCTTGGACACATCGTGATACTCGTCGCAAAATCTATATGGATTATTGTTGCATATAGTTTGCGAGATAGTATGCCTGTATGTGGGATGAACACTGAGGTTAAGAACGATAACGCTATCGCAGCCATGTATGGTCTTGAAAGTTTTCTTATAAACGGTGGGTTGCTTGCATATAGTGCCATAGAAGGAATAGGAGCCATTGTCGCATATATCTTCGTAGAGCTGGGAGGTATAGCTTGGGTAGCTTGTAACATTCATCACGAGAGTGCTGTCGGAGCCAGACTTAGAAGTCAAGACCACCACTTGGGAGCCTTCGCTTGTAAAAGAGCGACCATTCCAGCGGAAGCCAGACTGAGACTCCAGGACATTTTGACAGACGACGGAGTCAGCCGTAGCCGAGACATTAGGGAAAACCTTGAGGGTATAAGTGATGACGCTATCGCAGCCGACAGCGTTGCGAACAACAATCTGCTCATTGACAGTACCGTCTAACGACGTATAGGTGTGACCATTGAAGGTATAAGGCAGTTGCTTTTGAATAATAGACTCCGAGATTGTTGAAGCAGAGCTGTTACGGATAGTAAGGTTGAGGGTAACAATACTGTCGCAGCCATGGATATTAGACAGCTTAACCTCGTCGACAATAGAAGAGGTATATGTGCGGTTGAACGGATCCCAAGTATAAGAATCACATTCAATAACATTAAGAGAGATTGCATTAGACTTATATATGGTAAGATGCAGAGTAGTAGTAGAGTCACACCCCGCCTTATTGAGATTATGTACAACAGGCTCATCGGAGTCGCGATAAGTAGTGCCGTTCCATTTATAGCTGTCGCAAGCTTCGACAGGAATGTCAACCTTAGACGACTTGTTTACCACCAACGAGAGAGTAACCATAGAGTCGCAGCCTGCCTTGTTGGTAAACTTGACGTTATCGGTGGTTGTCTCTGTATAAGTATGATTTTTTGCAGGCCAATAATACTCATCACATTGAGGTCCTGGGTTGAAATTGGTGTTGTTGCTCTTTCGGATAGTAAGCTTAAGCGTTTTGACGCTATCGCAGAAACCGCCAACGGCATTTTGCAGTGTTTTTGTGTAAATATTAGTACCTTGCGTGGTATACGTCTCACTCTTGCCGGCAGAGTAGTTCCAGGTGTAGCTGTCGCAGACGCTCTTCTCATCATTCCATGTGGCCGTTTTGTACAACTCGACATAAACCACATACTTTTCATCACCAGAATAGTACTCCACTCTCTCGTCATTTTTTGTAAACGACTTCTTTTGTGTACCCGTCTTGGTAACATATATATAATCATATTGATTACATACCTTATAAACAATAGTATTTACATATACTCTCTCTACGCCGTCCCATACGCGAGAACATCTGCTCTCATCCTTTTCGACCTTTTCTTGAGCCAAAAGATACTGAGGCATGAGGAAGCATACCAGACCAAGTAGAAAAAACAACTTGCTATATTTGAAATTAGAAATCATCATTACAAACATTAACGTTGAAGCAGAAGAGGCTTTTCAATAAAAGAAGAATAATTAACGCAAGAGCAACACAGAGCCGGTAATCTCTTGATAAGAATTGGGTGTTGCTATATCACGATAACGTATTGTATAAACATAATTACCTTGTGTGCAGAAAACGCCGTTATGCTTGCCGTCCCACCCTTCATTTATATCCCGGGATGTAAAGACAAGCTGACCGACACGGTTGTAGATAAATATTTCAAACTCAAGAATACCACGACCTTGAGCCTTAAAGATATTATTTGTAGATAGATAAGGCGTGAAGGCGTCGGGGAGGAACAGCGTAGGCTTACGCACCATGATAGTGCTATAGGCAGAGTCGCGGCAGAGGCCATTGTCGACTTCAAGCATAACGCGAACAGAGTCGAGAGAGAGGTCGGCATCATATTCAAAGATAAGCTCATGGTCGGACTGCATAAAGCCATTGATATACCAGTTGCGGTTATCGTAGACTTCGCCAATATCATAAGCCTTGACTTTCATGTTGTTGTATGTCAAGAAGTCTGGCGAGGTACGTAATGTAGCAGTAGGACGATTGAGCGGAGCGAGGGTTACGGAAGTTGTTGTCGGACACCTTGGGTCTTCGATATAGTCTACATAAAGATAGTAGGATATTTCTTGAGTAGGACGCACCTTGATAACTGCCGAGCTTTCCTGACCGGCCAGTGTTGGGTCTTCGGGGACAGAAGACCAACGGAAGTAGTCGACATCTGTAGAGCTTGTAATAGTATACTCATGTTCATCGCAGTCTCTTGTCATAGAGACCTCGACGAGTGGCGTAGGCAGCTCGGCGAGATGGAGGACTGTAACGCTGTCGCAGCCTTCGGCAGTATAAAGTGAGTCGAAATAGGTGCCGGCGCGATTGATGACTCTGCCACGGAAATTGTATCTGCCACCGAGACACATAGAGTCTAATATCTCGTCGTAGGTGCTGTAAGCGACAAAAAGTTCAAGGGTAACGAGGCTGTCGCAATTATGAATGGTGCGCAGCATCTTTTGCGGTCCATAGATAGACTGCGTATAGGTTACACCGTCAATCCATGTGTGAGAGTTGCATACAGATATATGGTCGCCGACTTCGATAGAATAATACAACGACAGGTCGAGATGCACCACGCTGTCACACCCTGCAATGTTGGTATAAGTAACATAAGGTGCTGTTGTTGAGCGTGTGTAAGTGATATTGTCCTGCCATGTATAGGTATCGCACCGTTCGACAGCTTCGATGACAGAAGAGGTGTCAAGCACAGTAACATCCATCACAATAAGGCTGTCCTCGCCATGAATACCACTTAATGTAAGAGTATCTATCTTAGTCTTGTTGAACATCTTGGTATGCCACTCGAAAGGAACATGATTGTTGCATACCGAGGTGTCGACAAAAGTAACCTGAACAATCCAGAGGTGCATGGTGTTCAAGCTGTCGCACCCATGAGTGCTGCGCGTGCCAAAATGATAAGTGCCTATTGTGTCGCACTCGTAAGGTCCATACAGTATAGGCAAGAGATAGCTAAATACAGTATCGTATTCGACAGTATCGTAGGTAGGCCACACGCGGAGCATGATAGAAGAGACGCTGTCGCAGTTGAGATAAGTCCTGAGGGTATCGTCGTGTCGGAAATCCTTGTTGTCGCCTGGACGGAAAGAGTAGAACGCCCCGTTGAAAGAGTAGGTGCTATCGTCGCAGATAGTATCGTAGAACATGGTGTCGAAAGTGGGGTTGACATGGATATACATCGTCAGCAAGCTGTCCGCACCAGTATGAGCAAGCAGCAGAGCCTGCTGGATGATATCGCCAGTGCGATGCGGCTCATCGGTAAGCGAAGAGGCGTAGAAGATCTGTTCGTTCCAGACATACGGCAAAGAGCTGAAACATATAGTGTCGAAAGCGTCAGCCTCAACATTCCAGAACACAGTGAGAGAATAGGTAACAGCGCTGTCGCAACCATATCTGTTGTCGATATGAATCAAGGAGTCGGATATAGGCTTTGTAAAGATGTAATTGTGGGCCAGGTCATACTCATACGGGATCTGGTTTTCGACAATAGTGTCCCACACGGTGCTGGAGGTGTTGGTGCGAAGCTCGAGACGCAGGCGGAAGAGGCTGTCGCAGTGGAACATGCTGAAAGTATCAAGGATATAGTCGCCGGTAGGCGAGCCTGCCGGTAGTATGGTATGACGCCAATAGACAGGCTCATCTTGACGAGCAAGACAGTGGTTGATAGTGTCATACTCGATATAAGTGGCGTTGACATGCAAACGTTTGACAAGAATACTGTCTGCGCCATACATTGTCTTGAGCGAAGAGTCGTTGTATATAAGCACACCAGCCTTGCTGCCATAGAGAGAGTCGGCATAGAAGGTATAGCTGTCCCATCTAAAAGGCAACTGGCTATAGCATATAGAGCTGTCTGCTACCGTATCGACATTTTTATGCACCACCAGCTGATAATGTACATTGCTGTCGCAATAGGGATGCGTTGCACGGAAACCTATAACATCTTCGATGATAGTATCGTTGTCTACAAAATCATCGTCAGTGAAAACACGAGTAAGGAAAGTATAAGGGAGCTGATTTTCTACTATTTCCTGACTTACAGTATCATAACGGGCTGTGTCGACAAAAAGACGCAGGCGAGAGACGCTATCGCAGCCGAAATAGTTGATACAACTGTCAGTATAGAAAACCGAGGTGTCGAAAGAATGCCCTGCAAAAGAGACCACGGCGCCCTTGCACACGGCGCTGTCTATCGTTACATCGGAAGACTCGTAAACGTGCATACGCAACGTTATAGTACTGTCGACGCCCGAAGAAGCCACGAAGGTCTTGGACTTGTTTGCCATACCCGTAAAGGTACTGTCATGCCATACGAGCGGGAACATATTAGTACATACAAACGTGTCGAAATAAATCTTTATATTGGGCAAGACCTTGACAGTATAATGTATAATACTGTCGCAACCGTTGCTTGCCATCTCAGGCAGAGAGATAGGATGATTGGTAACGGCGCTCGTTGCCTTATAGCCATTGAATGAGTAGCCAAGATCGATTTCATGCACCGTGGTGTCGAAGTTGTTATGGCTATTTCGCTTGACGTGCAGCCTCATGGTGATAATACTATCTGCCGCCACACCATCGATAACGATAGTTGAAGGTATTGTATCAAAGAGCGTACCCTCGTCGGTAAAAGTGCGATGATTCCATGAGAGCGGAAGGTCGTTCTCGCAGATAGTAGAGTCGAGAACAGATGTAGGGTTGGCAGTAACAGTGAGATGATAATATACCGTGCTGTCGCAAGAATACATGTCGGTGGTGTGTATCACCACCAAAGTGTCGTCGCCACCCGAAAGCTGGTCGGCGGTGAAAGTATGTTCCTCAGGGAGTCCGGAAGTGGTGAACGGCAACTGCGGCAATACGATGCTCTGATAGACATCTTCATGCAGGGTGTCGTGGAGAGTAAGATGCAGTGTGATAGTGCTATCGCAATGGTACAGCTTGGTATAATGCCACTCAACAATACTTGAGTCCGTCATAGCGGTGCTATACTCATGGCTGTTGAAGGTATAAGTATTCGGCAAGCAAAACTCCTTTGAGAAATTGCTGTCGTAAGCCTGACGAAGATGCACCTTGGCAACATAATATGTGTCGGAGACAGGGTTGCTGTTTTCAGCATGATAGAGCAAGACAGTATCTTGTATAGCAGGATAATCAATATTGTGTGTTTCTTTATGCCACACAAAAGGCAGCTCATTGCTACAAACAACAGTGTCGATAGTGTCGTGGACATTCCAATATACCGTAAGGCTATAATTTACGATACTGTCGCAGTTATAAATGGTCTTGCCATTGATAAGAGCGTTGGCGGTGTCTCTGTAGAGTTGCAAGCCGAAGACATCGACAGGCAAATCGTTCTCGCGGGCTACGTCATAATAATCTACCTCTTTTTTGGTATGCAACACAAGATTGAGTGACGCAAAGGAGTCGCAGACAAACCTGTTCTTCCCCTGGCTAATCTTCTCGTACTTATAATACTGACCTGTTTTTTCGTTGTAAGAGACATTTGAAGTATTATACTTAGTATTATTAGCATACCAAGTAAAAGTATCACATACAGCGGTATCCGTCCTGATAGTATCAGATTTATTGATTGTAAGATTTAACACCACTGTACTGTCGCAACCGACAACATTTGTACCTTTCACACTGTCGAGAATAGACTCGGTATACGAACGGTTGACCGAGACGTAATCATTATTCATGTACCACGAATAGGCATCGCACTCAACAGGCGACAACACCTTGCGAGTACTCTTATACAAAGTCAGCTTAAGCGTAACGACCTTTGGACAGCCTTGATCGTTGATTTGAATTACAGTATCAGTGTAATTGCTTTCAGTATAAATCTTTCTATTGCCCGACCTCCAAATAAAGGTATCACACTCGTGAGACTGAATCTTATCCTCCTCGGTAGAGTTACCCATATTGATCTTTAATGTTTCAGTACTATCACACCCCACCACATTTTTACCCACTTTTGTCTGATATGTTGCCTCTGTAACCCTATCAAACACCGACGACTTGATAACAGTATCTTTTACCCACTTGAACGAGTCGCACGCAAATCTAACATCACTGTGTAGAGATGATTTACGCAAATCCAAATAAAGCGTTACAATGCTGTCATATTTCTCATCTTTAGTATACGACTCCTTAACCTTGCCATTTTGGCTTTCTGTTTCCGTTCCACCAATCCATCCGTAACTATCGCAGGCAGTAACATGTATCTCCGTATAATATTTACCATCGCGAAATTCTGTTCTAATATCAGGCTCAAATTGAGCAAAAAGTGTATTGGCGAACAACAAGAAAAAGGCAAATATAAGGCCATACAACGGTCTTGAAAAGTAAGAAATATAACTACGTTCTATGTTCATAAACATCTATAACACAAATAGTCACGACGTTTCAGCGAGGTGACATTGATTTATAATGAGTGCAATATCTTAATCTGCAAAAATAGTATTTTTTTCTCATTAAAATGAAAAAAATATATCCACCCCCATTTCTTTCATCAAATATTCTATCTGCAAATAGAAGATTATGAGACAAAAAGAGAGCAGCAAAGCGACATTTATATCTCTTTGCTGCTCTTTTATACTTTTTCAAATATAATCTGCATTACATGCCGTACTCGAATTTCCCAAACTGGCTTTGAACAGTAACCTTTGGAGCATTGCAAGCCTCGCATCTGCCGATAATCTGAGCGTCGACGCCAAAAGACTTAGATATTTCGATAACACCCTGTGCAGTCTGCTCGTCGGTGTATATCTCCATACGATGTCCCATGTTGAACACCTTGTACATCTCCTGCCAGTCGGTGCCGCTCTGCTCGTGAATAAGGCGAAACAGCGGAGGAACATCGAAAAGATTGTCTTTGACAACATGCAAGTTGTCAATGAAGTGCAGCACCTTGGTCTGCGCGCCGCCGCTACAATGTATCATACCATCTATCTTGGGTCTGTACTCATCGAGGACCTTACGAATAATAGGTGCATAGGTGCGCGTAGGCGAGAGTACCATCTTGCCAGCATCGACGCCGTCGACCTCAGTGGCATCGGTGAGGCGCTTGGAGCCGCAATATACCACCTCAGAAGGGAGGGATGTGTCGAAGCTCATTGGAAAATGTTCGGCATAGTATTTTGAGAAGACATCATGACGAGCAGATGTCAAGCCATTGCTGCCCATGCCACCGTTGTATGCTTTTTCGTATGTTGCCTGACCAAAAGAGGCAAGACCCACTATGACGTTACCCGCCTTGATATGAGCATTGTCGACAACATCAGCGCGACGCATACGAGCGGTAACAGTGCTATCGACGATGATAGTACGCACAAGGTCGCCCACATCGGCTGTTTCGCCGCCGGTGAGATAGATGCCCACGCCAAGGTCGCGCATCTCTTGCAGAAACTCTTCAGTGCCATTGATAACAGCGCTTATGACCTCGCCAGGCACGAGCCGGCGATTTCGACCTATGGTACTTGAAAGCAATATATTATCGACAGCACCCACACAGAGCAAGTCGTCGAGATTCATCACCACGGCATCTATAGCTATACCTTTCCAAACGCTGAGGTCGCCAGTCTCTTTCCAGTAGAGATAGGCCAGCGAGGACTTGGTCCCGGCGCCATCGGCGTGCATAATATTGCAATAGTCGTTGTCGCCACCGAGAATGTCGGGGATAATCTTGCAGAAGGCTTTAGGAAACAAGCCCTTGTCGATGTTTTTGATAGCATTGTGTACGTCCTCTTTCGATGCAGAGACACCACGCAAATCGTATTTCATAGGATAATGTTATTAGAACTAAAACAAAATGCAAAAGTACATAAAAAATGTGAAAAAAGGAGAAAAGCTTCTGCCGTGTTAGACGATGGCTTCAATCAATGTGCGACCTCTCAACACTACTGGCGGCAACAAGCCTGACTGCTTTGTCTTGTTGAAACAGAAGCTTAGGAGGTAGCCTTGCTGCAAATCGAAGTATTCGAGGTAACGGCACAGCTGCTCTTCGCCACGCTCGTTGTAGGCGTTGCCTCGCCATATCTTCAATTCGACAACGTACTGCTTGCCAAGA
>JAZRVD010000201.1:0-16535 GCA_045598945.1 Bacteroidales bacterium
TCCGCTAAATCACAAACCGTATAGTTTAATCCATTGATAGTAAGAAACTAAGCTATACTTGTGTTTTAGGCAAGTCACCTATTATTCTTTATATACCTTTCTCCACCGTGTTTTTTGCTTGTTTCAACAATCTTTACACGATTTAGTGATTTTATTAACTGTCCGTATAGCGGCTGTCCGAAAAAAAGTGTATCTTTGCTCATTGTTATCGCGTTATATTGACAAAAGCAAAGGTAACAATTTGGGCTGAATCCACAAAAAGAATTCAGCCCTTTTTTTTCTTTTATCAAAAAGTTTTAGCGGACAGTAATAATACTTTTACTTCTCATTGCAGGCAATCATCTACCACTGCAGCCGCTGATAGTAACGCCACCAGAGGTCAGAAATCTCGTTTTTCATAGCGCGTTCGTAGTCGCTATAGTTGCATGGTATAAGCAGATGACGAAGGTAGCGCTGACGAAGCTCGTCGTTTTGACAAGGCACCTCTACCCACCAGCGGTCGCTCTTGCGGCTCTTGTAAAAGACCATTTCGAGACCCTGAGTCTCGAGTTGGACGAGATACTGCTTGTAGTTCTGCTTGTCGATATAAGGGAAATCGGCCTTGCGGTTGAAGAAGCCCTCGATAAAATACCAAATAGCATGCGCCGACATCTGTGCCGTCTGACCTGCACGGTCGTAGAGAGGGTTGAGTTCGAAGAGGCCGAAACAAGAGAGCTTGTCGCTCATGCCGGCAAAGTGAGCTATCTGACATAGCTGCTCGCCGTAAAAGCCATGAGGCGAAGGGTGCGCATTAGCAGGAGCGTCGGACTGGCGCACAGCGGCGAGGTCGACAGAGACGAAGTCGGCATTGCGGACAAGAGGCTCTGTGCGGAACATGTCTTCCTGCATAATGCCGAGACGGAAAGCATCGAAATGCAGTTCAGCCATCAGCTGCATGTGCATAGGCGAAACAAAATAGCTTTGATAGCCTAACACCGTATAGTTGAACAGGAAGTTGGGCTGTTGCATGACGATATGGTTGACATAAGAATGGCTGTTGACGTCCTGCGAGAAAGCGATGTCGAGGCGAGGGTCGACAGCACAAAGGTTGATAACCCTGCCCACAGCCTCGTATGCCTTATATACAGCATACGATATGTCCTGCCCGCCGCCAAGAACGACAACGACAACATTGCGTTCCAAGAGATACTGCATAACCTGTATAACAGCCTCGTAGGTATCGTGCATCGTGTCGCCGGGGAGTATGTTGCCGAGGTCGTAGACATTGTGAGGCACAGAGGTGTCCTCGACATTGAAGGGAGCAACGAGGGAATAGAGATATGAGCGTATCTGATTAGGAGCGCGGTCGCAGCCATTGTTGGCGACAGTGCCGCGGTCGTCGAGAACGCCAAAAAGCACTACAGAGCCTTCTGCGACATCGGGGAAGCCGGACTGCTCGGTATAGGTATGAATATTGTTGACAACGAGTGGCGAGGCCTCCTCGGAGAGATATTGTGCAGGGGTGATAGAGACAGGTTCAAAAAAAGAAGAGATATCCATAATGACTAATAAATATTAAGATAATAGCCGTCGAAGACGACAGAATATTGAAACAAGCTGCATGGCGTGGCAGAGCCTTCGATAGGCGAGCCGTCGGCATAGACGCTAAAGACACTACCACATACAGGACATTGCAGCACAGAGCTGCCCCACCCATCAATTGGAGTTACTGCCGTCTCGTGGTCCTTGGGACAAGCACATTCAAAAGCAAGATATTTGTCGAGAGTGGAATGAACAATATATATACCTTTATGTCCGCGATTGATAGTGAGAGCTCCGCCAATGGTGTTAAGTGCGTTCATCTCTGGCAAAGATAGGTCGACGATAGCACCGTCGCCATACGGCACACCGCAATGGTTGTCCTTGCCACACGAGGCGAGAAGGAAAACAAGAGGAAGCAGGCAACCAAAAAACGAACGACTCATAAAGGTTATAACGTGAAAACGACAAAAAGATTATACAAGCGCTTACATGCCCCACGCCAACTTTGAACGAATGGCGGAGAAAAAGCCATGTCCCTGCATGCGTACAAGGCTAATAGTAAAAGGTGCGCGCTGAAGAGTAACCTTGCTGCCACTATGGAGAGTGATAGAGCGCGAGTCGAGGCCAAGGGTTACACTGCCCCTTTGATTGTCGATATCGAGACGCATAATGGCATTGTCGGGTACTATGATAGGACGAAGAGCGAGAGTGTGAGCGGCAATAGGAGTAACTACAAAACATCCGCAGTCGGGAGTGAGGATAGGGCCGCCGCAGCTAAGCGAATAGGCTGTGCTGCCCGTAGGAGTGGCCACAATGATGCCATCGGCAAGATAGGAAGATACAAACTCGTCGCCCACATATAGAGAGGCACGCATGAGGGGCTCGTTGAGCTGACGATGCAGCACCGCCTCGTTGAGTGCATAGTCGCATATACCATCGACAGCAACGCTTAGCAGGGTGCGCTGTTCGATACAGAAAGAGCCTTGCACAATGCCGTCGATAAGCAGGTCGAGGTCGTCGCAGCCGGCGGTGGTGAGAAAGCCAAGATGGCCAAAGTTGATGCCCACCACAGGGATGCCACGGTTGCCAATAAGATGCACAGTGCTAAGGAGAGTGCCATCGCCACCAATAGAGAAGAGGAAGTCGAAATGCTGCTCGGGCAATGAATCGACTATGACAACAGAGTCGATACCACGAGCGTCAAGCTTTTGACGGACAGCGTCGACGGCAGAAATGTCGCGCTGACGATTGTAGAGAGCAATGAGCATGATATAAAAAAATTAGTCGATCAACAAGACAGTGCCACACAACGACTGCACCGAGCCATCATAGTAGCGACACCGCAGCACATAGACATATACGCCCTGCGGCATGCGACGTCCAGACGAAGTGCCGTCCCAGCACTGACGAGGGTTGGAAGAAGAAAAGACAAGAGCGCCACGCCGAGTATAAATGTGAAGAGAATAATATTGAGGGTCGAGAAAACGGAAATAGCCACAAAAAAGATTGTTGTCGGCGGCGGCAGGCGTAAAGACATTAGGGAAGATGGCACCCTTGGTGTCCATAGATGGGATGACGGCAAAAGAGACATCGGAATATTTGAGACGAACACCGCAACGGTCGAATACAGCAATGCGATACAAATAAGTAGACGCATTGAGCGAAGAGACAGAGAAGTCGGAGAAAGAGAGCGCCACCTGATATGGCAGAGTGGCAAGCAGCGAGAAGGTGCCACTGTCGGAAGCACGATAGACGTATATCGCCTCGCCATGGAAAGAGCTGTCAAGCTCGGCAGTCAGCACCACAGCGCCCTGCTCCATATCGTACTGACAAGAAAGGATATTGAGATAACGAGCCGAATCGACAGCATCGGGCTGGTAAAAAACAACGTTGCTGAAAGCAGCAGAGCTGTCGCGTCCCACCACGCGTACGACAGCCTGAAGCGAAGACACTGTGTCTGGCACATCGTACTCGAAAGAAAGCACATTAGGCGACGAGAACACCAGCTGAGGAGAATTTGTGTTGTTCGCCAACAGCAGTTCATAGCGGTCAACACCGGCAGGCAGCCCCTCGTAGGGAGACCACGAGAGCGATAGATGCCTGACACACGGCTGCGAAGATGCCGAAAGAACAACATTGCCAAAATAATCGCTTAGCGCAGAGGCTCGAAAACAGGAGTCGAATGCCAGCACACGATAGTAATGCTGCACGTTGGCAGAATGGTCGAGGCAGAGATAAGAGGTGTCGAGTCTGCCCCACACAGTATCGTAGCCCTCGGCAGGGCGACCTGTGCAGATATAGTAGCCCATGATGTCGGCATCGGGCGAAGGATGCCACGAGATACGCACAGCGCCATTATCGACGGTTGCCACTCCCGGCAGGCACGGCGTGGTGGGGCGACGGTCGTCGAAGAGGTCGCCAACAGATGAAGAGCAGAAAGGCGAAGCACCTGATGACGAAAAAAACTGCAAAAGGAAGACGACGGTGTCGCCACAGAGCTGACGATTGAAACAATACCTCGACCGACGAGCAGCAATATCGCTTTGCAAGACGACAAAAGTATCGGCATCGGGGAAGCGTGCCAAGATAGAATAGGTTCCGTTGTCATCGTTGAAATTAGGCTGCCACTCGAAAGAGGCGCACAGCGACTCGCTCTCCACATAAAAAAGCAGAGAAGAGTCTGTCGCCTGAGCCACCACACACAGATGCAGACACAAAAACAACGATATGACCAAAGAATTTTTGATGACAAAGAAATTGTAAATATGAATAACTCTTAAACACAATAAATATTGCATTAACACAACAATACATCCACCTCGCACACGAAAAGAACGTTTTAAGACAAAAGAAATAAGTGTTAAAAAAGAAATAAATTGACATGAAAAATTAATAATGTACTTTTGCAGAATAGAAAAACCGTAAAAATAATGAAAACAAGACGAAGTGTGCTGACCAGCGCCCTACTGCTAATACTAACCACATGCACCGCCATACAGGCACAGACAACTGGCAACGAAGCACCATACATACTAACATTGGAAGCCTGCCGAGCGGCAGCCCTGTCGGAGAGCAACACCATGAAGATGGCTCAAGAGAAGAAAGAGCAGAACGAGGCAATAAGAAAAGCCGCCCTGTCGGAGTTCTTCCCCAAACTGTCTGCCAACGGAGGGTATCTATATAGCAACAAGAGCATCTCGCTGCTAAGCGACGAACAAGAAGAGCGCCTGCGCACCATAGGCACCACAGCCCACGGCAAGTTAGAGCCAGTAATAACCAGCCTCGGCGCCAGCATGATAACCAGCGGCAACCAGGCATTGGCTATGGCGCTATTGCAGAGCACCCAGGGTCTTGACATAAAAGGCGACCTTAACGGCTTTGGCGGCGACATAGCCGACGACCTGACATTAGACACCCGCAACATATTCGTAGGCGCCGTGTCGATAACCCAGCCTATCTACCTTGGCGGCAAGCTGCGCGAGATGTACAAGATAGCACGCATGGCCAGCGAGATGGCAGGCATAGAATACGACAAAGCCAAAGAAGAGCTGCTGATAGGCGTAGACGAAGCCTACTGGCAGGTGGTGTCGCTACAAAACAAAGAAGAGCTCGCCAAGCAATACTGCACACTGCTGCAAGACCTGTCGAACAACGTAGACGCCATGCTTGAAGCCGAAGTGGCAACACGTGCAGACCAGACCAAAGTGCGCGTGAAGCTAAACGAAGCCCAGATGAGCTTGACAAAGGCGACAGGCGGGCTGAAACTTGCCAAGATGCTGCTATGCCAACGTTGCGGCATAGACCTCTACACCAATTTTACCGCCGACGAAGGCATAGAGCTGACCAACTACCAACCCGAAGAAAACATCAACATGGAAAACGTATACAGCCAACGTGCTGAGATGCGCATGCTTGACATTGCCGAGTCGATAACCAATTCGGGAGTGAGAATAGCTGCCTCGGCACTAAAGCCCAACATAGCCGCCACAGCCTCGTACATCATGACCAACCCAAGCCTTAGCAACGGCTTTGCAAAAGAATGGAACGGCATGGCGACAGCAGGCGTGGTGGTGAATATACCTCTCTGTCATGCCGACGCAATATATTCCGTGAAAGCCGCCAAGCACAAACGCACAGCGGCCCAACTGCAGATAGCCGAAGCACGCGAGATGATAGAGCTACAGGTAAACAAGCTGAACTACGAACTTGAAGTTGCCAACACCAAACTGACGCAAGCCGAGAGCAACCTCACCAACGCAGAAGAAAACCTGCGCCTTGCCAACGAATCGTTTGCCACTGGGCTGATAAGCAGCAGCGACCTGATGGCAGCCCAGACAGCATATATCAGCGCCAAGAGCGAGGTGATAGACGCACGTATAGAGATACGCATGGCATACCTCTACCTGCGTCAAGCCATGGGCAAGAGCCTATAATAAGAAAGGTCATAAAAAACACATATAAAAAACATTCTGCTAACAACTACTGTTGCGAAAAGAAAAAAATAAAACAATAACAATGAACTCGTCGAAAGAATCAACAAAAACACTATGGATAGGCATAGGAGTGGTGATAGCCGTAGTAATAGTAACACTCCTTATAGGCCTATGGGCGATACAGCCTGAGCCCGAAACGATAATGGGCGAAGTGGCTGCCAACGAATACAGGGTGTCGAACAAGGTGCCTGGCAGGATAGACACCATATATATAGAAGAGGGCAGCCATGTGCATGCCGGCGACACATTGGCCTACATCAACAGTCCCGAAGTCGACGCCAAGCTGGAACAAGCCCAGGCGGCCAGAGAGGCGGCAACGGCACAAAGCAAGAAAGCCAACAATGGAGCAAGACAACAACAGATAGCGGCAGCCTACGAGATGTGGCAGAAAGCCGAAGTTGGCGTCGACATAGCCAAGAAATCGCTCGACAGGACCAAGAGCCTCTACGACAAGAAAGTTATCTCGGCGCAGAAATACGACGAGGTAGACGCCCAATACCGTGCCGCCGTAGCCACAGCCAATGCCGCCAAGCTGCAATACGAGATGGCCAAAGAGGGAGCGCAAGACGAAGACAAGGCAGCAGCAAGCGCCCTTGTGTCGCAAGCCAGCGGCGCCGTGTCGGAGGTAAAGAGCTACATGGGCGACCGTTTTCTTATAGCGCCCTGCGACGGCGAAGTGGTGGAGATATACGCTAAGCGCAAAGACTTGATAGGCACCGGCGGCCCAGTGATGAGCATAGTAGACATGAACGACATCTGGTTTACCTTCAGCATACGCGAAGACCTGCTTAAAGGGCTGACCGTAGGCACCGAGGTGCGCATACGCATACCCGCCCTTGGCGAAGAGACTTACAGTGGCAAGGTAACCTACATGCGTGCCATGGCAAGCTACGCCACATGGCGCGCCACCAAGATAAACGGCGAATACGACGTGAAAAGCTTTGACATAAAAGTAGTACCCACCGAGCCAATAGCCAACATACGCCCCGGCATGACAGCCCTGATAGTGGAAGAATAGCCCGCCATATAACACAAACATGGACAGACGTAGCACCAGACGTCAGCCCACAATAAACTCTACACTCTGTGAAAGAACTTCTGCAATCTATCCGTCGCGAACTGATACACATCAAAAAACGACCGCGATATATAATACTGCTGACCGCCGGCATAGTGTTCAGCTATGTGTTCTTCCTGACACTGATGGACGAAGGTCAGCCACAGAAGCTGCCAATAGCCATTGTAGACCAAGACGGCAGCTACCTGTCGCGGAGACTATGCCACGAGATAAACGCCACCCAAGGCGTAGAAGTGGTGGCAGTATACGACAACCACAGCCAAGCACGCGACGCCATGCAACGGCAGCAGATATTCGCCTTCTTGGAGATACCCGCCAACACCTACAGCGACATACTCGCCTTCAAGCGACCGCATATAGCGCTATACGCCAACAACGCATATCTGCTGGCAGGGTCGTTCACCTACAAATCGCTGGCAACCATAAGCAAGCTGGCCTCGGGAGCAGTGCAACGCGAGATACTGCGCAAGAAAGGCTATGACGAGAAACGCATTGCCGGCATCATACAGCCTATAGAGCTCGACATACACAGCATCTCCAACCCCACAACAAACTATCAGCCCTACATACTTACCACCATACTGCCTGGCATAGTAGGCATCATGGTGCTACTGATAACCATCTTTGTACTCTACATCACCCTACAGCGCGAACCTACGCCATGGCTTGCCACCGCCAACGGCAAGATACTGCCGGCAGTGACAGGCACCATACTACCCTACACCTTCTGGTTTTCACTGCTACTGATATTGGGCAACATAGTGCTATTCGGCTTTTTCAACTACCCCCTGTTAGGCAGCTTCTGGGTAATGGTGGTGCTGTCGATAGTCTTTGTGATAGCCATGCAAGCCATGGGCATACTGCTCACAGCCATACTCGTTGAGATGCACATGGCAGTATGTATAGGCGCCATCTACGGCACCCTCGCCTTCACCATGTCAGGCTTCTCGTACCCTGTAACCAACATGCACCCAGCCCTTCAAGGCTTCAGCTACATCTTTCCGCTGCGCCACTACTACCTGACCTTTGTAGACGTAGCCCTCTACAACGCCTCGGCACACCAATATCTGCCCCACATAGCATATCTGACGCTGTTTATAATTGCAGGACTGATAGGCTGCATAGTGCTGACCTACCGACTAAAAGACAATATAGCAGAAGCTACAGCACTTGCCGAAGCAAAACAATGAAAGAGATGGAAGACAGACTAACACAACTAAAAAAGCTGCGACAAAAACGCAAGAACATAGTAACCGGCGTGCTGTACGACATCTGGGACGTATATGCACGCGAGGTGCGCCGCATATTCAAAGATGGCGGCGTGGTGCTGCTGTTCTGCATAGCTACCCTGCTATACCCCTTCATCTTTGCCGCAGTATATCACAAAGAATGTGTACGCGAGCTGCCCATAGCCGTTGTCGACGACGCCAAATGCACCGAAAGCCGGCGCTTTACCAAAAAACTCGACGCCACACCAGAAATGAACGTATACTACAAATGCACCACCATGGCAGAGGCACAACGGCTGATGCAAGAGCGCAAGGTATACGGCATAGTATACTTCCCAAGCGACTACGGCACCAAGATAGCCAACGTAGAGACAGCACGAGCATGCCTGTTTTGCGACATGAGCTCGTTTCTCTACTACCGCAGCGTGATGACGGGGTCGAGCAACGTGCTGATAGACGAGATGAAGCACATAGAGACAGAGCGTTTCAACCAGACAGGCTTGAGCGGCGAGAGTGCCGAACAGATGATAACGCCCATACCCTACGAAGACGTGAAACTCTTTCTGCCCAGCGGCGGATTTACCAGCTTTCTGCTGCCAGCTCTACTTGTGCTTGTAGTACACCAAACCCTCTTCCTGGGCATGGGCATACTCTACGGCACCACACGAGCCGAAAACCAAGTGATAACAAGCATACCCCTGCGTCTGCGACGCAAACGCAGCATCTATCGCGTTACCATAGGTAGAGCCTTGGCATATCTCGGCATATATGTGCCTATGACGGCAGTGGTGCTGATAGGCTTTCCGCTACTCTTCAAACTGCCACACATCGGGCGTCTTGGCGACCTCATACTCTTCCTGCTGCCATTCCTGCTTGCAACCATATTCTTCTGCATGACGGTGTGCAACTTTGTGCGCAGCAGAGACAGCGGCGTGGTGTCGGGAATATTCTTCAGCGTGATACTACTGTTCCTGTCGGGAGCAGTGTGGCCACAGCACAACATGCCGTCGTTCTGGCTTTACTTCTCCTACCTCTTCCCATCCACCCACGGCATACAAGGCTTTATACGCATCAACACAATGGGTGCATCGCTTGAACAAGTCAGCTTCGAATATCTCATGCTATGGGGTCAGGCCATATTCTACTTCATCACCTCCTGCCTGACACTGCATACGATACAACGCATACAGAAAAACAGAACCATACCCGAAGCTATATGAGGCTACTGCATAAAAACACATCGCCAAAATTCAACATCTCCAATCTAATAAAGCACAGCCTGTCGGTAAGCACTATCATGATTGGAGTGCTGCTAATCGATGACTACCACTACCGTGGCGACACCTACCTCTCTACATCATATATACTAATGCTTGTCCTTCACGTTGTACTACTCACCACCCTGCTCTTCAGCTACTGCTACTCCACACTACGCAAAACCAACCACGAAAACCGCTACTACTACACGCATATAATAACAGGCTCACTGGTGATAGCCCTCGCCTACTCACTCGTCTCGCACTATGTACGGCTAAACGTCATAGGCGCCTTCGGCTTTACCGGACTGATAGACATCAGCAGCTTGAAAGACGGACTTATAGCACTAACAGTGATACTAATATGCACGTTACAGCTACACATCTACGGACGGCAGCAGTCAGAACTTGAAAACCAACGTCTACAAACCGAGACGCTGCTAAGCCACTACGAAGCCCTCGAACATCAGACCGACCCGCATTTTCTCTTCAACTCGCTCAACACCCTCAGCGGACTGATACCTCTCGACACCAACAGAGCCCAGGTATACCTGCAACATCTCGCAGCCTCCTACCGCTACATCATGCAACAACATAGGAATGTAACCCTTGACGAAGAGCTGACCTTCACCAAGCACTACATAGAGATGATGAACGTAAGATACGAGCAGTCGCTCATCATAGAGCAGACCATAGACAAAGAGCTCCTCGAATATACGCTGCCCCCCATAAGCGTACAACTACTCATAGAAAACGCCATCAAGCACAACGTGGTGTCGAACCTGCACCCACTGACAATAACGATAACCACCGACAAGGACAAGAACACCGTAACGGTAAGCAATCACATACAGCCCAAACAGCAGCCCACCAACAGCGAAGGCATAGGCCTCGCCAACCTCATACAACGCTACCTGCTGCTATACCATGTAGAGCCCACTATAACCAAAACCAACGAGACGTTTACCGTAACGCTGCCACTCATCGAGGCAACAGCACAAAACAACAACAATATCGACCTCTCAAATAATAACAATCTATGACAAAAACACTCATCATTGAAGACGAAGCCATAGCAGCACAAAACCTCAAGAGACTATTGTCCGAAGAGGCACCCGATATAGAGGTTATAGACACCCTGCAAAGCATTGAGGAGTCTGTAGCATGGTTTAAGAACCACAAAGAGCCAGACCTGGTATTTTTGGACATACACCTCGCCGACGGACTGTCGTTTGCTATCTTTGACGAGATAACACTCAAATGCCCCATAATCTTTACCACAGCCTACGACCAATACGCCTTGCAGGCCTTCAAGGTAAACAGCATAGACTACCTGCTAAAACCCATAGTAAAGGAAGATCTGGTACGCGCCATATCTAAATACAACTCATTGACGATAAACCCCGCCGAACAAAACGAGAAGATAGAAAACCTGATATGTGCCATGACCCAGTCGCACAACTACAAGTCCTACTTCTTGATACCTATAGCCGACAAGCTGCAGCCATTGGCAGTGGCAGACATAGCTTTTTTCTTTCTCGAAAACAAGCTCACGGTGGCATACACCTTCGACGGCAAGACATACACCTTCGACAAACCGTTAGACGCCATAATGACGCAGCTCAACCCAGAGCAGTTTTTCAGAGCCAACCGTCAGTTTATAGTAGCCCACAAGGCCATCAGCGACATCAGCTTCTGGATAGGCAACAAGCTCAGTCTCAGTCTAAAAGTTACCCCGCCCGAAAGAGTCATCATCAGCAAGGCGCGCGTCAGCGAGTTCAAGAACTGGTACACAGCAGGGTGATGTTTTTTCAAATTTCAAACCAAAAAATAGCGGGCTTCTCAAAATTTTGAGAAGCCCGCTATTTATATAGTAGATTATCAACCAATTATTTCTCTATAACAACGTCGCCGTGGTCGTCGACAATCTGCTTGTAGAACCATGCCGGGTATTCAGGCTGTGCAGGCCATGCTGCCATGCCGTAAGGCGTGCGCTTGAACTCGCCGTTCTCCTCTTGCTTGATGTTGCCATCGATGTATTTTACAAGGAGGAACTGGTCGAGAGCCTTCCACTCGCGCATCATCTTCTGAGCCTGACGAGCAGAGAAGTCGTTGAGCAGAGTGCTGAACTCATCTTCGTTGGCATTGCGTACGCGAGCGTCGTTCTTGGCCACATCCTGTATAAAGCCACTCTCCAAGCGGTCTTGCACACGCTGAAGGTCGACAATCATATCGCTATAACGGCTATATACAAACTGGGTAACACGGTTGAAGAGCCAGAAAGCTGCGGTCTCGCTATAAGTTACCATGTCGCCATTGCCTACACGGAAGCACTCGGGTATCTCGTCGATACCGCAGTACATAGGGCAGTAGACAGTGCTATAGGTGTCGTCGACGCCAAACCAGAGTATGCCGCCAACCTTGTTGGGCAGCCAGCTGCGGCACTGAGCCACAAAGCTGAAGCCAGTCTGCTGGGTAGAGGTGGCACGCTCATGAACGTAGGTGTGGTCGCCGGACTTCCAGCCCATAGGACGCCAACGATAAGGGCAGTGAAAAGGACCGCCACCACAGTCTTGCGACATGTCGAGGGGCGTGCCCTCGTAATGGTCGCGCATGAGGTTCATCACCTCATGAACGTCGACTTTATGGTCTGGCTTGATCCAGAGAGGGAGACGGTTGTCGGGGTTGCGACCCAGGGCGTAGTCGGCATACTGGTCGCGGATACCCTGCTTTACACGGGCGAACATGGCATAGACGCGAGCGTCGCAGCCACGCATGCCACCAAACTCAAGTGGACAATAGGCATCGGCGAAGCTGAACTCCTCGTCCTTGCCCTTGAAATAGCCACGAGCACGAGCAAAAGAGATGACATCGGAAGAATACACACATTCTACCTCGTCTTTCTGCAAGAGATACTTGATATTCTTGCTACTGATGCTCTTATAACTCTTCTTCGCTTCGAGAGGGAAGGTGGTGATACGAGCCTGGTTGGCATGGCCGCAGACATAGCCGTCTGGCACACGACGAGCTACCCACACAGCCCCCTTGAAGTTGACATTCTTATACTCTTTCTTTACCACCTGCTTGCCCTTGATGGTGTCGTAGATAGGATTGCCCTTGCCTATAAGCTCCATGATCCACACCTCGTTGGGGTCGGCGATAGAGAAGCTTTCGCCACTTGAGCCATAGCCGTATGTGTCCATAAGTTCGGCAATGGTAACGATAGCCTCGCGAGCAGTCTTGGCACGCTGCAAGGTGATGTAGATAAGGCTGCCATAGTCGATACCTTCAGCTCCCGACAGTTCGCCACGACCACCGTATGTGGTCTCGCCGATAGCCAGCTGATGCTCGTTGATATTGCCCACCACGCTATAGGTATGAGCAACCTGAGGAATCTCGAACAGTGGACGACCGGAATCCCAGTCAACGACCATAAACATAGTGCCTTCCGGATAGTCGGCAGCACGACGGTAGTACAACTCGCCATAAAGCGTGTGGCTGTCCGCAGCGTATGTAATCATAGTAGAGCCGTCCTTTGTAGCACCCTTCGTAAAGAGGAAGTTGGTGCATGCCAAGGCGGCCTGACCGATGCACAACGCAGCGAGCAAAAGCCCTGAACAAATAATTTTTTTCATAAAACAAAATATTTATTATGTACAAATATTGAGTGCAAAGGTACACTTTTTTTGTCAAATACCGACAAAAGGATGCAGAGAAAAGAAATATAGGGTGAAAAAGTCGCAACTACATATCTGTCGGAAGCAAATCTTCTACGATTACATTTTGTGTCGACTACATAATATTCTTTCACACCAAGAGATACTAAACTTAACTATAAAGTTTATTCCTTATTATAGATACAGTTATATTATAAAATATAACCTGCAGACTACTCCTTGATAACAAAAACAATGTCAGCCAAACTCTTATATGAATTCTTTTTATATATAAAATTCACAACTTTAAGGGTTTCATCATTAAAAGAATCAAGATAAGGTGTAACCACAGCTTTTATCAAATCTATTGCACGTTTCATTTTCCATGATTGCTCCATATCAGTAGAGTCCACCAGAACTACAAACAAACGGTTTTCAGCACCAAAGCGCATCTCACCTTGATTAGCATAAAGCCATGTTATCAGCTCCATTGGATTGTCTTTTGCTTCGCATACAACCTCCTTTTGTGCAGTCCTAAATTCGTTGATAACATCATACAGTCTACGCTCTGCAAATTTTTCTAAAAGGACATACTTCAACTGCGAGTCGGTAAGATTCTTATCAAAACCTATTTTATGTTCTTTTGCTTTCGATTTTAGCCATACGACCTCTTTCTTCCCACCAAGTTTGGACTTGATTTTTTCATTCATATACTGATTAGGAAAATATGTAACCTTCAAATCTACAGGCATGTTCCCGATGAAGAAATCTACACTTTTGATTTCACCCACAGCAGAAATCACTTTAGAATGACGTTTGAACAGCGACTCAATAAGGAACGATGTCCAATTGTTGTACCAGCTTGTCTGAACATAGTTCCAGGCATTTTCTGCTATTTCGCTCTGTTTGCTAACAAGATCATTATACCTACTTATTACCTTTACGTATCTACTCACAAGGTGTTTGTCTAACGAATTGTTTTGGTCGCCACCCCAAGCATAGTATTGTATCTGATACAAATCCTCCTTTAACTGAGGTACATCTATGTCCATTGCTTCATACCACTCGTTATTTCTATCACACAAGTACTTGTCCAACATGGTCGAGGCTGTTTCCATTCGTTCAAGCAGTTCAAATAATTCGATATTCTGTTCCGCTATCATGGTTTTGGTCAATGTCAGATTGTTTTCTTCCAAAAACCTACCAATTTGCTTGCTTCGACAAACAGCACGAACCTTCAACCATAGCAATCCGTTATCGTTGTTATTAAATACAAAGAGATTCTGCGCACGAAACTCCTTATCCCACTTTTCAAAATTTGTCATATTTTTATATTTATCGAGGTGTACATACTAATAAAATTTCACTGCTGCCAGCAACACTTCCCTTGCCACCTCGCCCTGTATTATAAACCTTACGTTCAACACGTACATTGCGATATGGTTCAATCATAGAGACCATCGTATCGATACCCGGATAACTACGGTCGTTATAACTAACAAGCCATGTAGGTATGTGCTGTGAACGCTCAAACATCAAACGAAGATTATCAACCGCCTCGCAGTTCTTGTCGAATCCACTATAACGCTTTGGCTCGTAACGCTTTGTACCATTAACAAACTGCTTGTCCTTCCAATACTCCACAAATGTTTCCAGTAAATGATAAAACGATTGATAGTCGGCATGACTATTGCAGTAGGGTGGATCAAAATACGCAACGTCAATATCAGTCAGTTGCGGAAGCAAATCAAGAATATTTTTATTGTAACTCCTATTATCCTTTGTATTATCAAAAACAGCCGCATTATATTCAGGAAGCAGCTCCAAAAAAAGTTCTTTCAAAGGACGTATGAGGCTACGATTTCGCTTTATACGTGCAGGGTCAGCAGCATAAACGAGCGCTTGAGTATGAGCAAAATGTCCCATTGTTACCTTACGCGTCATACTTCGACACATTACTGCCAAAGCCAAAGATTGCTTGTAAGCGTTGTTTAGACAAGAGACATTGCTACGGAAACCATCCACAAACACCGCTTCCTCTTGCGTAAAGAAAAGATTAGCAAAAAGTGTCTGCATCAGGTTGAACTCCTCAGGATTTGAATTATCTGCAAAGAGTATGTCTATATCTTCTTTCGACAATGTAACACCAGGATTCTCAATCAAGGCTTTGCCTATTTGATTGTTAAATCCCATAAAATCATTGGTGATGGTTTTCTTGCCTAATTGCTTAAATAAATAGGCAATAGATTGAGAGCCTCCGAAAGCATCTAACGCCACAGAAGAATCATCTGGAATAAACCGTGCAATCCACCCACGATGTATATATTTTGCTCCAAGATATTGTGGCTCGGGGAAATTATAACTTAAATAATCATATTCTTCAAACAGACTCTTCATATCTTTGCTTGCAAAGTTATTAGACGCAAGAAGCATTACTTACTAAAATCACGTTGCAAATGCAACTTCATCAACCTTATTGTTATGGTGAAACAGACTGCAAATATACGTGATAAATCTTGAATGAAGGAAAGGAAATTAAGTCATTTTCTTGAACGATTAACAATCATTACTGTCCGCCAAAATACAAACCGTATAGTTTAATCCATTGATAATAAGAAATTAAGCTATACTTGTATTTTAGGAAAGCCACCTATTATTTTTTTATGTTTTCAAGTGGGGATTCTGCCATTTTCGTGAGTATTTTTTGCATGTCAGCATCAGGTTGATAGAGAATGTCTTCCATATTGATATAATACATCAACAATATGCGTACTATTGACGCCAATACAGAGGAACTCCAACGCTTTTGCAAGCTACTTTATAAAACTAAGTGTGAATAGCGCTTTTGCCCTTACAGGGCGAGAATTGACGGGCGATAATACCCAGGGTGCCGCCCTGGGCTGAAAGCTTGCTGCCCCGTTGGGGCGTTAATTACAAATTACCACTGTTCGACAAATACAAACTATTACTGTCCGTTAATTACATATTATTCTGTAAGACAAATCGCAAAAGGTATGGGTAGTGCTTTTGCCCTTACAGAGCGAGGATTGACGGGCGATAATACCCAGGGTGCCGCCCTGGACTGAAAGCTTGTTGCCCCGTTGGGGCGTTTAATACAAATTATTACCGTCCGTTAATAACATATTATTCTGTCCGCCAAGTCGCAAATAGTGTGGGTTGTGCTTTTGCCCTTACAGGGCGAGGATTGACGGGCGATAACACCCAGGGCGCCGCCCTGGGCTGAAAGCTTGCTGCCCCGTTGGGGCGATAAATACAAATTATTACCGTCCGTTATTTACATA
>JAZRVD010000202.1:0-12643 GCA_045598945.1 Bacteroidales bacterium
TATAAAATTAGAGAAATAGCTCCAGCGCGAATAATACGATGCCGAGCAGCCGCAAGGGATATAGATAGATATGGTGCTTGAAATCTGGAAGAAAGCATCAGATGATAACGTTGGAGCCGTAGTGCCCATGGCATGTATCTCCGCGATATTTTTACAACCAGAGAAAGCATAAGATCCAATGTTTTCTACGGAGTTGGGGATCGTTACCGACGTCAGGCCACTGCAACCTTCGAAAGCACCCGATCCAATGGTTTCTACAGCGTTACCTATCGTTACCGACGTCAGGCCGGTGCAACCTTCGAAAGCACCCGATCCAATGGTTTCTACAGCGTTACCTATCGTTACCGACGTCAGGCCACTGCAACCAGCGAAAGCACTCGATCCAATGTAGGTTACGGAGTTGGGGATCGTTACCGACGTCAGGCCACTGCAACCTTCGAAAGCAAACGATCCAATGGAGGTTACGGAGTTGGGGATCGTTACCGACGTCAGGCCACTGCAACCTTCGAAAGCACTCGATCCAATGTAGGTTACGGAGTTGGGTATCGTTACCGACGTCAGGCCACTGCAACCTTCGAAAGCATAGTTTTCAATGGTTTCTACGGAGTTTCCTATCGTTACCGACGTCAGGCCACTGCAACCATAGAAAGCATATTTTCCAATGGAGGTTACGGGATAGCCATCGATAGACGAGAGAATAGTCAAAGCACCTGTCGGCTTGGTATAGCCAGACCAAGCTGTTTGATAAGTATCCCCTCCTGGAGCGACAATAACTGCCTTGTTATCGACAATCTTGTAGTAGATGTTGCCTACGCCGGGGATGTTGTAGGCTGTCTGTGCAACGGTCGCCAACGAGGCGACAAGCAATGCGAAGAAAATAGCAAGTCTTTTCATAAATTTGATGTTTAGAGTTTCTCAAAAACGTTATATGGCACAGCGTAAATGACGCCATGCCAGGCAACACGCAGACTAAAGCACCTCGTAGAGATGGACGTAGCAGTCATGAGTACCGCCATTAAGGTGCACATTGGTGATACCTGGACACGAGAGATGCTTACACGCAAGATGACAGAGATGGACGGAGAAAGAGCCTGTGGCAGGCAGAGAGGTACAAGCGTTGTCGAAAAAAGATTTAGGACAATCCTTTTTGTTGAAGGTCAACATCTTGGCAGCACCTACGGGCATGGTGTAGAAGTCTTTGATAGCAGCTGCATATACAGGATAAGGAGAACGAGAAGAGGTGATGTAGTTGTGCATCTCGGTGTCGGTAACATACAAGATGTAGCGCTTGACAGGTTTAGACGAGGTGCTTTTCCACAACGCTATGCGACGGATATCGTTGAAAAACTTTCCTGCCGATACGGGCTTAGGAAAAGCATTAACCCTGATTTTACGATGAAACTTTATCTCGAAACACATCACCTCATTAGAGTCATCGTACTTCAAGTCCAACTCTTTGCCTGTGAGCGAAGGATAGGGCTCTTCGGATTCATCTTCGTTCTTCATACCCTTGAGCGAAGGATAAGGCTCTTCGAGAGTGTAGTTGTCGAGCACTGGATCCTGCTGCAGCATCTTGGAGAACCAGTAGAAACGGACATTGTCCTCGGTCATAAGACCCTTGCGTAGTGCATACTCGGCACAGAAATCGGAAAAAACCTTGTTAATGTTCATAATGAAAGTGATTTGTTAATAATTTATTTGACCATAACATAAATTTATCGTGAGTTAACCGTAAATTAATTATATTACATCTTAGAATTCGGTTTGCAGTAATTTTATTGCCATAAACGTTTGATAGACTGCTTTTCGCAGCACTAAACAATACAAAACAAAACCGGCAGGCAGCACCATAAAGGCGCTGTCTGCCGGAGCGATACAACTATGTCGGTAAACTACTGTCTATGAGGAGCTTACGCAGCCCCCCCCCCCTAACGAGGTATTTTTCAATAAGTTACAGTGGTTTTGCATTGACATAAGAGTTACATTGAAAGTGCAAAGATACATTATTTTTTTGATTACAATTGGGTTTTGTAAAAAAATTGAGTCATAGCTGCAGTAGCGAGAGACTACTGTCCGAAGACGTTGCCACCGGTTACTCAGATACAGCCTTACAGGCTGGGTAACGATTTTTTTAGAGCAGAGCCTCGATAGCGAGCTGGTAGCCCTTGAGGCCAAGACCACATATTTGACCCTGACAGACAGGGGAGAGCAGCGACTGACGACGAAAATCTTCGCGAGCGTAGATGTTGCTGATATGCACCTCGATGACAGGGATGTCGATAGCGGCAATGGCATCGCGCAGAGCCACGCTGGTGTGGCTGTAGCCGCCAGCGTTGAGGACAATGCCAGAGATAGGCGTTGAAGCAAAGAGGGCGTTGAGGCTCTCATTGGCATCGGAGAAATCGTCTATTTGAGAGATGGGGAGCTTATGATTAGAGATATAAGCGGCATGAATACAATCTATAAGCACGCCTTCGGCATTGGACTGACGATAAACGAGATGCACCTGTGCAGCAAAATGCTGACGAAGGGCGACGAAATAGTCGGCAAAAGAAGTAGAGCCGTAGATGTCGGGCTGGCGAAGTCCTTGAAGATTAAGGTTAGCGCCGTTGACGATAAGGATATTTTTCATAAAAGATATTATTTCTAAGTTTCAGAGCTTTATAAAAGAAGAATATTGCCACAGCAAACAACAGTGCCATAGGCAGAGAGAAATGTGGCACATTGATGATGGCGTATGGCAACGAAGCCACACGAATAGTGATGCCATCGACAGCGGAGAGCAGCCTATCGAGCAATAGTGCCGACAGCGAAGAAAGCCATGGCACCAAAAGAAGAAGTGTGAGCAGAAGCATGAGTGCGGCAAAGGGAACGATAAGAAGATTGGGGAGAAGAGAATAAGGATAGAAATGATGAAAGTAATAGAGCATACACGGCAAGGTGAAGAGCTGTGCCGAGAAAGAGAGAGCAAGAAACTGATTTAGCTCTTGCAGAAGCGAGAGCCACAGCGACGAGTCTTGACGAGAGAAAGCAACAAGGTTGCACAGCAAAGGATAGAGCAACACTATGCCCAGCATGGCAGAGTAGGAGAGCTGGAAGCCGACATCGAAAAGCAGCAATGGATTGAAGCAGAGAATGAAGAATGCCGACGAAGCAAGGCATCCAAGAGGATAGGGACGACGACAAAGCAGATGGCTGACAGAAAAGAAAGAGAACATGACAGCGGCACGCACCGTAGCAGGGGCCATGCCAGTGAGAAAGACAAAGAGCCATATAGCCACTATCTGCAACAGATAACGCACAATACGTTGCCAACGGCTGTTGCCTATCCATGCGAAAAACAGCGCCATCAGCGAAGAGAAGATGCCCACATGCAAGCCCGAAAGGCATAAGAGATGGACAATGCCTGAATCGGCATACTGCTGACGCACAGCTTCGTATTCGCCATTGCGCACACCCAGCAACATGGCATTGGCCACAGACTGATGAGAGGAAGAGAGAGTGGGGTGGCACATACGTTGAGAAAGCGCGTGCTGGAGGCGAGCCATGCGATGAGGGAAGGCATGCGCCACAGTGTCGACAAGAGCAAACTGACGGCTATAGGCAGTAAAAAAGCAGCCATGGCGACGGCAGTAGTCGGCATAGTTGAACGTTGCAAAGATGTTGCAAGGCCGTTGCAACGCTGTTGCAACAGAGAAGCGAGAGCCCACCTCGATAGTGTCTAAAGGGAAGCTCTTGGGCATATACAGCATGACGTTGCCCGACGCAGGCAGATAGAGCGAGTCGCACCACGCAGAGTCGATAGAGCATTGCCAACGGGTGGAATGGCGAGAAAGAGCGGCAGGCTTTTGCAAGGTAAGCATAACAGTATAACGTCCTTCGGCGAGAGAGGAGCGCGGCTGAGCATGGCTATGCAGCGCAATGCCTACCAGAGCAAAAGCGACAAACACCAGAGAGCAAAAAAGCCACGACGAGAAAGAGCGACGGCATACAAACACTGCCGCGGCGACACACGCCACGGCAGCAAGAAGAAGATACAAAGGAAAAGGATAGAGAGCTGAAAACTCGCCAAAGAGAATACCTACAATAAGAGCAATAACAACAATTACCACAAAGCACAAAGAATAAAAGAAAGAGCCTACAGCACCCTATACAAAAAAACTAACGGAAACGAACCATGTCGATAAGCCGCACGCCGTCGAGCCATACAGCTATGCAGCCAACAATGCCTTGAGCGTCGTCCCAGTCGTCGACAGGCTGAAGGGTGAGGTCGTCGACAATCTCGAAATATTCCGGTTCAAAGCAAAGTCCATCATCCAAAGGATTGACCTCGTGGAAAGACGAGAGAGTGCTAAGCACCCATTCAGCCACTGACTCAACATCTTCATACTCTGACATCTCTACAGCTTGCATCAAAGTATCGTAGATATTCGGCGCCACATCACGAGCAGCAGGAGATAGGCGCATATTGCGACTGGAGAGTGCCAAGCCGTCGTCGGCACGCACTATAGGGCAAGGGATAATCTCAACATTGTAGTTGATCTGCTGAAGGAGATTCTTGATGACGGCGATCTGCTGGAAATCCTTCTCGCCAAAATAGGCATGCAGAGGCTGAGCGAGCTGCTGGCACTGCACTATGTCGAACAGACGACGCACCACCACGGCAACGCCAGAGAAATGGCCAGGACGCTGCGGCCCCTCCATAACCTCCTCGATAGGGCCAAAATGGTACTCCTGAAGGTTGTCGGTACCCTGCGGATACATCTCCTCGACAGAGGGTGTGAGGACAAAGAGCTTAGCCTTGCCATTGTCGACCGACTGCACAAGAGCGAGGTCGTTGTCGAGCGTGCGTGGATATTTGGCGAGGTCCTCCTTGTTGTTGAACTGAATGGGGTTGACAAAGATGCTGACCACCACCACATCGTTTTCGCTGACAGCACGAGAGATAAGAGAGAGATGCCCCTGATGGAGGGCACCCATGGTAGGCACGAGAGCCACGCTGCCCTGCTGAGCGGCAAGAGCAAGCTGAAGCTCGTCGACCGAAGTAAAAGTTTGCATATATCAATTTTTTTAATGACTAATCGTAATCTTCTTTCACCTCTTCGCAATCCTGAAAATCGTCATTAGTGTCATGAGTTACAACGACATTGGCATCCTCGTCAGGATTAGAGAACTTAGGATGACGCATGGCACGATTGGGAATTTCAAGAAGATAGTTGAAAAGGGTGAGCAAGAGGCTAAAGAGAATAGCATTGCCAAAGCCCTCGACATGAAAGGCACCGACCATGCCAGAAGCCAGCCAGACTATAAAAGCGTTGATGATAAAGAGGAAAAGCCCCATAGAGAAAAGCATAAAAGGTATAGCTATGACGATAAGAATGGGGCGTATAAAATTGTTAAGCAAGGCGATGACCAAGGCGGTAATGATGGCAGAGAAGAGCGTGTCGAAAGAGACGCCTGGCAGAATCCAATCTGCCAAGATAGAGGCAAAGGTCATAACGATGACCTGAGCTATAAAGCCGAACTTGCCAGCATAAAGGCTACTGTCGTGAATGGTGATTTTCATAAGCGTTAGATGTCTAAAGTGCCTTTGCCCTGACGCAATATTACCGGCTCGTCGGCAGTGCAGTCTACGACGGTAGATGGGTCGGTAGAGCCCATGCCGCCATCGACGACAATATCGACAAGATGAGAGAAAGTGTCGTGAATAAGTTCAGGGTCGGTGATATACTCCACCTCATCCTGCGGGTTGTCGACACGGCGCACGGAGGTGGCGACAAGAGGAGTGCCTACCGCCTCGACAATAGCGCGACAGATATTATTATCAGGCACACGGAAGCCGATAGTACGGTTGGCGTTGAGGAGATGGCGCGGCACGTCGTTGTTGGCATCCATGATAAAAGTAAAAGGACCCGGCAGAGCCTGCTTTAATAGGGCGAAGAGATGGCGCGAGATAGGACGCGAAAAATCGGATAGCTGACTGATAGAATGACAGACAAGCGAATAGCGAGCCTGACGGAGCGAGAAACCCTTGAGGCGAGCGATAGACTCCACAGCACGCTTATGAGCAGTAGAGCAGACAAAAGCATATAGCGTATCAGTAGGGACGACAGCGATGCCGCCATTCTGCAAAGAGTCAGCCACACGCTGCACTTCACGTGGAGAAGGGTTGTCGGAATATATCTTAATAAGCATTATAATAGAAATAAAAGCGAGTGCAAAAGTACGAATAAAAAAATAAAAATGTATCTTTGCAACGGCAAATAGTGTACCAATAAAAATGCAAAATATTGCAAGACACTGAAAATCAACGACAATAACATGAAAAAACAGATATTTGCAGCTCTTTTGCTAATGATAAGCGTAGTCGTAAACGGTCAAAATATGCCTACCAACGGCTTGATGGGATGGTGGCCGTTCAACGGAGACGCCACCGATCAATCGGGCAACGGCAACAACGGAATACTGGAATGCGACGCAACGGGCAGCAATCCGACGCTGACCACCGACCGTTTTGGCAACGCCAACAGCGCCTACCAGTTTGGCGGCGTAGACAACCCCAACTGGATAAGGATACCCAACAGCAACAGTCTGAAGATAACCAATAGCTTTGCCATAAGTTTTTGGTTTAAGCAAGACAACGCCCACGGAGAGTATGTAGGTGATTGCAGCGGCAATGTAGTAGACAACTTGTCATCGTTTATAATGATCTCGAAAGGCAGCTACTGCGACTGTGGCGACGAAAACGGCGGCATGCGAATCACTACCTCATACGCATCAGAAGCAAACATGCAAAGCTTAGGCTTCACCAACACGCAAACCAAAATATCCGAGAATCACTGCATGGCAAACGGCTCATATACATGCTATGATTTTGGCGAATGGGTATATTGCGTGATAAGCGTACAGCACGACACCCTAAAAATGTATATCAACGGGACACAATACTACGCTGCCAAACAGCAAGAGATAGACTTTACCAAAGCCAACACCTTTGACCTTGTGTTTGGCGCTATGAACAATCACCCCGAGCTGCACCCTTTCAACGGAGCATTGGACGATATAGCATTCTACAACAGAGAGTTGAGTGATGCAGAAATTAGAAAAATATACAACAACTACAGCGGAGTAGGCACCGCCAACAACGAGATACACCTCGACAGCGTAGTGGTGGTCAACCCCTGTGGATTGAACAAAGGCAAGATAACCTTCCACCCTACCCCCAACGATGGAAATGATTATTTCTACTCATTAGCATCGCTAACAAACTCAGCCCAGACAACACCAACATTTTCCTTAAATCCCGGCACCTACCGTCTTTTTGCCATGACCGATTGCGGAGCATGGGACACAGTAATAGAGCTTATATGTCAATGCGAGATAGACGTTACGCAAGTGAAGCACGACAGCATCTGCCCTGGCGAGAGCGGGTCGATAGGCAGCATACTTACTATAAAAAACTACAAGTATAACAGCAACAGCGATGGATGGACAAGCAGTGGCAGCATACCCTGGTCGTCGGAATACTACGAGACCAACACAGCAATAGCATTTGGCACAGCCCAGACATGGGCGCACGATGGCAAATCGATGTACAACTGCAACTACGACGGCAGTTTCGACAACACAACATCATACCTTATATCTCCTGCAATAAATCTACAATACGACCTCAACAAGACATCATTCAAATTCTACTATCTCAGCATAGGTTTAAGCACCCAATTCGTTACAGGAGTCAACACCGTATCGCTTGAATATAGCACCTCAGCATCAGGGCCATGGTATACCTTATGGACACAAGACCGTCAAAGCGTATTAGATTGGACAGAGGTGAGTATATCGTTGGCACAGTTGCAAAACAACGGCACTTATTACTTCCGCTTTACAAGACGAGGCAACGGATATATAGCCGCCATTGACGACGTAACGATAACTTCCGACACACGCAGAAACATACCAGCAGAGGTTACCAATGCGGCAGACGGAGCCACAGTGCGTATAGACAAAGAACTGGAAGCCACAGGTCTATGCCCTATAACAGAGACCACACTATGGTATGTGAAGCCCCGCAGCAACTGGGACACCACAGTATATGCACTATCGCAATACAACTGGAACAACCACACCTACACCGAGAGCGGCGACTACAAAAAGACAGGCATGAAAAACCACTACAACTGCGACAGCACCGCCACACTGCACCTTGAGATAACCCTCAACACCTACGGCGACACTTCGGTATGGGCATGCGACAGCTTTACATGGCGCGGCGTAACCTACTACGCCTCCACCAACACGCCAATAGACACCATAGGTCCCAACAGCTACGGCGGCGACAGCATAGTAAGACTGCACCTCACCATCAACCACAACGAAGAGACACCTATATCGGTAAGCCGCTGTATAGAATTCAGCTACCTGAGCCACACCTACACCAAAGACACCAAAGACACCATACACATCAACACAGTGCATGGATGCGACAGCGCCTTGCTGATGGACGTCCATATCTACTACCCCGACACGACAGAGATAATAGACTCGATATGCGAGACACAGACATACATCTTCAACAAGCAGCAGCTGCGTGCCGCTGGCAATTTTCAGGTAATACTAAAGAACATACACAACTGCGACAGCATAGTGAACTTGCACCTAAGCCACATTAAGCGGACACAGGTAGATGTAGAGTATGTATACGACTGCCAGACAATGACATACACAATATGGGGCATCAGCGACCGTCCCTACCACAAATGGAGCAGCATGCCTGTAGACAACAGCCTGTCGGGACACGAATACGACGACACGCTGAAGGTGAAAGCCCAGACCGGATATACCTACACCTTCTACTCCGACTACAGTGCACAACAGTACTGCCCCAACCAGATAGACGCCAACCTGCCAGTGATAGAGCCAGTGAAAGCCAAAATGTCGATACAGCCTAAATACCTGTCGTTTGAACAGCTTACGCTGACAGCCCACAACAAGAGCAAGATACTGGACTACTGCGAATGGTTTGTCGACGGCGAGCTACAGAACAACAACAACGAGCATTTCTCATACACCGTAAGGCCAGAGATAGACTCGGTGATAGTAACCTTAGTAGTCCACAACGACGAATGCACCGACACCATAAGCACCATAGTGCCATTCATAAGGTCGACGATATATGTGCCTAACGCCTTCACGCCCACCCTGCCAACCACCGACAAGAGGCGCTTCTATGTTACCGGCGTAGGTATAACCGACTACGAGATATACATCTACAACCGTGGAGGACTGGAGCTGTACCACTCCACCGACATGCAAGAGAGCTGGGACGGCAGCTACCGCGGCACGCTATGCCCGAATGGTGCATACGCTTACATCATACGCTACAAAGACCGCATAACTCCCGGCAACTGGCAATACAAGACAGGCACTGTGCTACTGATACGATAAGAGCATAGGAACAATACGAGAATGAACAACACTTATTGTCATTCTCGTATTGTTTTTTTTATCTCATCGCCTCATCTGTCAAACAAAAGAAAACAAACACAACAATATCATGAGATCAAGAAACGCCATTACCATCTTAGCCTTGCTGATGCTAAGCTGCATAGCCATAGCACAGAAAAACACCGACGACAAAGAGATGAAAAGATTTGTCGACAACCTGATGTCGAAGATGACCTTGGAAGAGAAAATAGGGCAACTCAACCTATTGCAAGGCGAAGAAGACTACTCTGGCGACCTGCACCGCTACGCCTCGGTAGAGGCGGTGAAGAATGGCATGGTGGGCGGCATGCTAAACGTAGAGGGGGTGAAAAACGTTATAGCCATGCAACGCATAGCGGTAGAAGAGACACGACTGCACATACCCATGATATTCGGATTGGACGTGATACACGGATTTTCGACAGTATACCCCATACCCTTGGGACTATCGTGCACATGGGACCTTGCAGCCATAGAACGCAGCGCACGCATAGCGGCATTGGAGGCGACAGCCGACGGACTGTGCTGGACCTACAGCCCGATGGTAGATATATGCCACGATGCACGCTGGGGTAGGATAGCCGAAGGCAGTGGTGAAGACCCCTATCTTGGCTGCCGAATAGCTGAAGCGCTGGTGCGCGGCTACCAGGGCAACGACCTAAAAGCCGACAACACCATGATGGCATGCGTGAAACATTTTGCCATATACGGAGATGCCGAGGCAGGCAGAGACTACAACACAGCCGACATGAGCCGCTGGCGCATGTACAACGAATACCTACCCCCCTACAAGGCTGCCATCGACGCCGGAGCAGGCAGCGTGATGAGCTCGTTCAACATAGTAGACGGCGTGCCAGCCACTGGCAACAAATGGCTGCTCACCGACCTGTTGCGCAAAGAATGGGGCTTCAAAGGCTTTGTGGTGTCAGACTTCAACAGCATCAACGAGATGATAGCCCACGGCATAGGCGGCAAGAAAGAGGTGTGCGCACTGGCATTGAATGCAGGCTTGGACATGGACATGTGCGCCGAGTCCTACCAAGACCACCTGCTGCAAAACGTAAAAGAGGGCAAAGTGTCGCAAAAAGCCATCGACGAGGCATGCCGTCGCATATTAGAAGCAAAATACAAGTTAGGACTCTTTGACGACCCCTACCGCTATTGCGACACCACGCGAGGCAGCAAGCTGATACTCTGTGCCGAGCATCGCGCCGACGCACGCAAGACAGCCGCCGAAAGTCTCGTGCTGCTGAAAAATCAAGACAACATACTGCCCCTGAAATGCCAAGGCAAGATAGCACTTATAGGACCTATGGCAGACAACCGCCTGAATATGACAGGCACATGGAGCTGGAGTGCACAGCCCAGCCGCTACGCCACCTTGCTTGAAGGCATGCGCAAAGCTATGGGCGACAACGGCGAGATACTCTACGCCAAAGGGTCAAACCTGATGTACGACGCTGAGAAAGAGGCAATAGCCACAAGGTCTAAGAAAATGCGCGACGCACGCAGCGACAAGCAGATGCTCGACGAAGCCATAGCAGTGGCAAGACAAGCCGACGTGATAGTGCTGGCAGTGGGCGAATGCGCCGAGATGAGCGGCGAAGGCAGCAGCAGAGTGAACATAGAGCTGCCCGACGCACAGCGCGACCTAATACGCGAGATAGCCAAAATAGGCAAACCTATGGTGATGCTCAACTTTAGCGGTCGTCCTGTGATACTGAACTGGGAAAACGACAACATAGACGCCATAGTGCAATGCTGGTTTGCCGGCAGCGAGACCAGCGACGCCATACCCGACGTGCTATTTGGCAACGTAACGCCATCGGGCAAGCTAACCACCACATTTCCACGCCATGTAGGACAGTACCCCATGTATTACGCCCACTACAACACAGGTCGCCCGATGGGCAAGACCTTCCGCAGATACCGCAGCAACTACCTCGATGTAGAGAACGACGGACTATACCCCTTTGGCTACGGCTTGAGCTACACCACCTTTGAATACTCAAAGATGGAGCTTAGCGACACCGTGATGAGCAAGGACGGCAAGATAACAGCAAGCGTAACAGTGAAAAACACTGGCAACTACGACGGCAGCGAGATAGTACAGCTATACATACGCGATGTATATGGCAGCGTGGTGCGTCCCAACAAAGAACTAAAAGGCTTTGAGAGGATAGACCTGAAAAAAGGCGAGAGCAAGAGAGTAGAATTTGTGATAGACGAAGAGATGCTAAAATTTTACAACGGCGAGTGCAAACTGGTGTCAGAGCCCGGCGAATTTAGAGTGATGATAGGTGCCAACAGCCGCGACCTGGAAGAGCGCCACTTTACACTGCAATAGACACCCCACCCTTTTTTAGCAATAACAAGAAACAGCCACCCCGCATGCTACGAAAAACGATGACGATACTGCTGATGCTGATAGCCCTTGTCCCATTACAGGGACAAGAGATAAACAGTTTTCCGCATACCGAAGACTTCGAGCAGGGAATAACAGTAGACATACTCAACAACTTCCATGGTTGGACAGTGATAGACGGTGACGGGTACTACTCTTTCATGTTTTCTCAACCATACACATGGACACATTATGCACGCACCACGGGAGGACATAAAAACAGCCGCGGCTTTATGCTGTCGGAGTCGTACCACAGCGAAGGGAGCCGCATAGACTACCTACAGCCCGACAACTGGCTAATATCGCCAAAGATAGTGCTGCCCGACAGAAGCATAGACAGCCTAAGCTTTTGGATGCAAAACCAACTGGCGGACTGGTACACAGGCAGCGACTGGGTGTGCGACGAATTCTCACTATACATATCCGACAGCTATACCGGCGGAGGCAGAGCCGACGACACCGCACACTTTACAACACTCGTAGGTCATTATATCACTCAAAAGAATTGGCAAAAAATAACCATAGACCTCAGCAGCTATCAAGGCAAAGAGATATACATAGCCATACGGCACCACCATCCCGGCAAAGACCTGCCTACCGACCTGCTGATAGACGACGTGGAGATAACCAGCCTACCCTACGACACCATCACTATAACACAAACGCCAATAATACGTTGCGACACGGCAGAATACAACGGCACAATATATAATCGCAGCACAACGGTATACGACACCACCCGTCATCTGCCTC
>JAZRVD010000203.1:0-1802 GCA_045598945.1 Bacteroidales bacterium
ATCTTGCTGAAACCTGCCCATTTGGCGATGACAGGGATATAGCGATGCATCTCGCCATAGACCTCTATGCATTTTACCACATCGTGGCGATAAGCCTTGAGTCCGCAGTTGAAGTCGTGCAACATGATGCCGCTCATACGGCGTGTTGTCCAGTTGAAAAACTTGGAAGGGATATTTTTGGCTATCTTGGAGTCGTAACGCACCTTTTTCCAGCCGCTGACAAGGTCGTAGCCGTCCTCTTTTATCATGCGGTATAGTTCAGGCACCTCGTCGGGGCTGTCTTGAAGGTCGGCGTCCATGGTTATCACCACATCACCTTGAGCATGGGCAAAGCCGACATTGAGAGCGGCAGACTTGCCATAGTTGCGACGAAACTTTACGCCCTTGTAGCACGGATTGGCGGCATGCAGATTTTCCACAACCTGCCATGAGTTATCTTTGCTGCCGTCATCTATCATCAGAACCTCGTAATCGAAATGGTTTTCTTGCATAACACGGTCTATCCATTCCGCCAGATGCGGCAGCGACTCTTCTTCGTTAAACAGCGGTACAACTATTGAAATGTCCATAGGAATATTTTTTATTAACTTACAATCTATTGAATATCATCGGCATTGTCTGTCGTCTCATTGGTGGCAGCCTCTTGCTGATCGGAGTCAGCAGAAGAGTGATGGCTGCGATGATGATGGTGGTGATGATGATGCTGCTGATGATGCTTGTTAGGTTCGTAGACCGAAGGCTTTTCATTAGCAAATGCTATAGCGGAGATAAAAGCAAAGATGATGGAGATGACAAAAGTGCGGAAGGCACCTATAAAAGCCCAGTCGCCAGCAGTGTATTTACGCACCAAGGTTACATTGAGCGATGCCTCGGCACTCTCTGCCGCAGGTGGCATTTGATGTATGCGATAGTTGGCAAAAGACTCTATCAAATCGGGGAACATCTGCCCACACAGAAACCAAAGAAACAAACCGTAGATGACCGATGCTACGATGTTCATGCCCATGCCCATGAGTATAAGCTCCTTAAACATCACACGCTTATACTTCAGTGTATCACGATAGCAATAGCAAGCTATACACATGCCCACCAGTACTATGCCATCGGTAATAAAAGTTTCGGGAGCGTATGGTTGAAACTTGGGCAGTAGCACTGTCTGTAACAAGACAGCTGTAGACAACGCAATGCCTATGAACGACCCATACTTAAGGTAAGCGATGCGATAATTGCCGTAAATTCGTGAATGATAGCGTTTTAGTATTCTTGCCATAATATTAGTAAACATACAAAAATAAAAAAAATAATTGACATCTGCCAATTATATATTTACAACTGTCAACAAATGAATGTCAACAAATAGCAAAATACAAGAAATATAAACGTCTACAAGCAGGACTTTATAGTGTCTACCAAAAGACGGGCATTAGCATCGTTGTCGTAACGCATGGCAAGCAACCTACGACGACGTAAAGCCTCTGCCTCGTCGTAGATGGTTGCCGACAAGTGCTGTATTTTTTTGCGAAACTCTGCGGGGGTATCTGCCACATGGCACACCTCCGCCAGCTCTGTGCCTGCCACCATATTGCTATTTACAAGGCAGTGCTTGCCAAAGGTCAATGAGTTGAGCAACTTGAGCTTGAGACCCGTAGGCTGATCGCTTACAAGCACACATACCTGAGCGCCAGCAACAAGACCATACATCTCGTCGCTGGTGGGATTGGCGAGGAGACGAGCATGGCTACATGCCCCTACATCTTCGACAACCTGCGATACAGGATTGCGGCCTGCCACCACCCAGTCTA